>JAUNBT010000141.1 GCA_030526985.1 Lachnospiraceae bacterium
TCGTAGGTCGTATTATGAGTCGTATTATGAATTATTACGGACTAAATAAGAATTTCTTTGATATAATACGTATTTTTTGCCTTGTAAAATGAATTCTGAGAGTACTTTTACGGACTAATTCGCTTGTTTTGCATTTTCAGTCCGTAAAAGTCACACTTGATACCCGTTTTATTTAAAAATTTTACGTACTTTCTTTGTATAGTATCAAATTCAGTCCGTAAAACTCATATTTCTACGGGTCTATTCGTTAGTTTTTACGGACTATTTTTTATTTTATTGAATTTAAGTCCGTAAAAACCCCATATTGATGATGAGTCCCAAGTAAGGGACGCGTATTGATCGCCAACCTTCACATCATAGTCAGCTATAGTTGTTTCAACACTGTGAGTAAATCAGCAGCGATAGAAATAGCTCGTTCCTTAATTTGTTCTGGAACAGAACTCTTGGATAAGTTGATACTGGCATACTTGGCATAGGGAAGGCGGCTGGTTAAATCCCAAAAGGGCAGCTTTATAACAGAGGGTGTCATATCTCCAACACCCAATTCAAGAAAAAGTACCTGTTCGTCCTTGTATCTATTTAGGAAATCTTCGTAATTCTTCTGACAATGTTTCCAATACTCTCCTTCTAAAAACGTATCATCTCTTACCCATGGAACCATAAGATGACCACAATGTGGGCAACGAGGAACAAGATCAGAAGGGATACTCACATGGTTTGTGTTTTTTACCATAGAATGAATCATCTTGTCGTTTTCGTATATTTTATCATGGCAAGGCTGCCCACATTGAAGATAGCGATAATCTCCCTGAAAAGGAAAGATTTTTTCTTTTGGGAAAAGTTTAAAAAATTGCCCATCCACATTGCTGGTAAGGATAAAATATGATTTGTCGGAAAGAATTCGATTAAGTTCTTTATAAGTATCGCCCACATTCAATTCACGTAACCATTGTATAAAGTGGCTGTAGTATCCCCATTGATCTTCCATACAGGAATATAAATAGTAATATCCATCCCAAAGAGAACGAAAGCCATATTTGTGATAGAAATCCGGAAAGGATTCTTCTAAAATGGATTGATTGTGATAAAAATCATATCCGCAGGCACTGGATAATCCGGAACCAGCACCGATGATAATAGCATCTGCTTCTAAAATCCATTTATGCAGAGAGTCTATATTTTTTGATACATTCTTATGATGCATTATATTTCCTCCAATAATATATTCAATATGTTAATTTAATAATAACAACATAATAACACTATGAAATAGGATTAGCAATATAAAAATGCACCAAGTTGTTAAAAATATTATAACAACCTATTGACAATGAAATAGCATTCGTGTAAAATTTAATTCAAGGTGTAAATATAAAAATAACAACAAAGGAGCGTTTATGATGCAATTAACATATCAGGAAAAACTAGAGGGGATTATTAAGAAAATTGAAGAGGCAGATGCGGTTGTTATTGGCGGTGCCAGTGGGATGTCTGCTGCTTGTGGTTTCGATTATTATACCCATAGTCCTTTTTTTGAAAAATATTTTTCGGATTTTGGAGAGATATACAAGGAACCTAGCTGTTGGGGTCTGGTCTACCATCGTTATCGTAGTCATGAGGAACGTTGGGCATATATGGCAAGAAGTGGATGTGTGATGTTGGATTTGCCAGCCGGAAAGACTTATACAGATCTTTATGAACTGACAAAAAACAAGGATTACTATATCATAACTACGAATCAGGATGCACAATTTTCAAAAGTATTTAATCCGGAAAAAATATTTACAATTCAGGGAGACGCCCATTGGATGCAATGTTCGAGGCGTTGTCATGATAAAATATACCCTTCAGATGAAACCCTGCATAAACTAAATGCAGCGATAGTAGACGGCAAACTGCCATCTGAAATGGTACCAAGATGTCCGGTGTGTGGTGAAGTAATGGAGCCCTGGGTCAAATCATATGTTTTCCATTATTGCAGCCAGTGGGAAAGAGAGCAGGATAAGTATCACGAATATCTGGTAGATCATCAGAAGCAAAAAATAGTCTTTCTTGCATTGGGAATTGGCCGAATGACACCGGAATTTATTAAACATCCGTTTATGAATATGACCTACAATCTTAAAGACGCATCATTGGTTATTTTAAACAAAGGGGAAGATCCGGTTCCAAGTGAAATCAGGGATAAAACAATCTGTATTGATGGCGATATTTTAAAGACATTGGATGATTTAGTAAGTATGAAAAATAACATGTAAAATACTATTTTTAGAAGGAAGTGAATCAATTGAAATATGAGTTTTTAAAAAATTTATCAGAATGTGAAGAGATAAAAAATCAGTATGATTTCTGGCTTGATTTTATGGAGGAAAAGGTTACATTTTGGTTAAAGAACAGTGAGAAGCATACTAAATTACACTGTGCAAGGGTTATGCTCTATGCTTTATTAATCGGAATGCAAAAGAAACTTCCGGAGGATGAATTGGAAGTTCTGGCACAGGCTTGTGCATTTCACGATTCCAGAAGACAGGATGACTGGTTGGATACGGGCCATGGCAAACGGGCAGCAGAGTATTATGAAAATTATTGCAAAGAGAATCCAGAACAGATTCGTTATGATAAACGAACAAAACTGATTATGGAATACCATGACAGAGATGATTCCGAAGGAATCAAAATATTTAATGCGAGAACGAATAAATTAAATGATGGTATTCTATTGTATCAGATATTCAAAGACGCAGATGGACTAGACAGGTTTCGATTGGCAGAAGATGCCCTTGATGTGAAAATGCTGCGGACAAAAGAAGCGGTAGAAATGGTAGAGTTTGCGAAAAGGCTTGTAAAAGATACGACAGAATAAGATGATCGGATTATTACAAAAGAGAAGCCTGTTGAAGAAAGGTTCATGATTTCTTCAACAGACCTTATTTTGCTATAATCGGTACTAGTTGCGGTGCGAATGGATGTTTATGAGAAAAGGAGTAGATATGATTAAAGAAAAAATAAAGATTGGATCGATGGAACTCAATAACCGAATTATTATGCCACCAATTGCAACCTATAAAAGTACAGTGACCGGTGAAGTAACACAGGAAATTCTTGATTACTATGGTGAAAGGGCAAAAGGTGGTCATATTGGGATGATCATGACTGAACACAGTTATATTATGCTTTCAGGTAAAGCGAATATCAGACAGATGTCAATCTCAAAGGATTCTGATGTGGAAGGGTTGAAGAGACTGACAGATGTCATCCATCAGGACGGCACCAAGGTGATGGCACAGCTCAATCATGCAGGAAGTGCTGCACCTTCAGAGGTTACCGGCTTAAAAGCAGTTTCAGCCAGTGCAGTTGTTCTCCCGTGTATACCGGTAATGGGAGATAATGTTGAACCATCCGAGCTGACAATTTCGCAGATAGAAGAGATTGTGCAGGCTTTTGCGAAAGCAGCAGGAAGAGCGAAGACTGCCGGATATGATGGCGTTGAAATCCATTCTGCACATGGATATTTGCTAAACCAGTTTTATTCGCCGCTCACCAATAAAAGAGAGGATGAATATGGAGGAAATAGAAAGAATCGTATTCGTATTCATCTTGCGGTTATTAAGGCAGTAAGAGATGAAGTTGGCTCCGCTTTCCCTATCTCTGTTCGGTTAGGTGGCTGTGATTATATGGAAGGTGGAAGTAAAATAGAAGATGCTGTTTTTGCAACAAAGGCTTTTGAGAATGCTGGAATCGATATGATTAGTATATCTGGAGGCATGTGCCGTTATACAAGAAAAGGACATAATGAACCTGGATATTTTCAAGATATGTCTTCTGCCGTAAAAGATGCTGTAAGTATTCCTGTTCTCCTTACCGGCGGAGTAAATACGGCTCATGAAGCTGAGCAACTGCTTCAAAAGAATAAAGCCGATTTAATTGGCGTAGGTCGTGCTTTATTGAAAAATCCACATTGGACTATTGACCAATAAATTTAACAAATGTATAATAAAAAGTGTACATGCTTTCTATAAAAAAATAGATTTCACATATTTTTACAGTTGAGTTACCGGCATCTACATGGTAGTTCAACTGTTTTTTACATTTACGAAAAGAGGAATGAAAATGAATGACATGGAATATTGTCCAAGGGGTGTTCTTGATGTTTCACCGGAAGCCATCTATGTAACAGATATGGAATACAATCTTCTCTATGCAAATAAATTGGCACAACAAATGGGCAGAGCATTTTTCCAGAAAGAAAATCCATGTGGAAAATGCTATCAGGCGCTGTTGGGGAGAACGGAACCGTGCCCTTTTTGTAAGATAAGCCAGATGAGCGATGAGAGTTTTACTACCCGTAATTTTAGTGGCGCTACCGGGCGGGTGTTTCAGATACAGGGAAGACTGATTGACTGGAATGGAATTCCTGCACATATCGAATACATACGGGATATTACAGCACAAAAAAGTGCAGAAAAGCGTTCAGAAGAACTTTCTATGCAGCAAAAAGAACTATATGAACATGTTGGAACCGGAATGTGCCTGTTTCAGTTTGCAAATGGAGAGATGCAGGCTGTAATCAGTAACCAAAAATATCGTCAATTGTTGCAGCTTCCGGAGGAGTTTGACACCGGCGAGGCAATTCCATGGAAAACCACTTATTTTGCGGAGAATGATCAGAAGGAATTATATGATGCATTTATGGAGTGTGTGTATAGCAATAAGGCCTTCAATCGTATTTGCCATGTAAGAGATAAAAAAACCGGACTTCCGAAAAGTATCCTCCTCAATATGGAGGCAGTTCCACAGGAAGACGGTTCCACATATTGGTACGCCAGTGCCTATGACATGTCAGCGCTAGAGGAAAAGGAACAACAGTTAAATGGTGTTTTAAACAGTATTGATGGCGGAATTGTTATTTATAAAATTACCAAAGAGGGTCATATTGCGATTGAAATGTATACAGATGGAATTGCCAAAATGCATGGATTGACAAGGCAGGAATATGACAAGCGCATCCAGGATGATGTTATGAAAATGATCTATTCCGAAGACAGAGCATTTCTGGGAAAAGAAATCAGCACTGCGTTTCCCAAAAAAGAGGGGCTTTCTACGACTTTTCGTGGATATCATAAAACAAAGAAGTTTGTATGGGTCAATATGTCCGCCACACCAACCGAAGAAGATGCAGATGGATGTATGCGCTACACCGTTGTATATACGGCGGCGTCGAGAGAGTTTGAATTATATCAGCAATTATTAAATCTTTCAGAAAATGGTGCGGTTGTATACGACCGTAAAACAAGTGAACCTTATTTTTCGAATCTGTCTGCAAAGCAGTTGTTAAAAAATGCAGAGGTGAAGCCGTTCGATGGAGATTTTTCCCCAAGGAAGATGAGATTTCATGGTGGATATTATCAGGTTTATACCCATCCGATTGAATGGCTGGGACGTCCCTCGGTTGTACAATATTTTTTGAATATTACAGAAGAGGTGGAACTGCGCAGGCAATTGACACTGGATGAAGAATTATATCGGACTGTGGTAGAACAAAGTGCCATTGCATTTTTGAGCTATGATTTGGTGGGGGAAAATACCTATTGTAACGATTTATTCAAACCGTACACAGCCTTTTGCAGTAGCTATAGAGAATTTTTTGATACTCACAAACTATTTGCCAAAGTACATTCTAAAGATCATGAAATACTTCGTCATTTTATTGATGAAATAAAGACAAACAGAGCTGCCTCCATTTACCCGATACGAATGAAAATGCAGGATGGTTCCTATCGCTGGGTGGAAATGCATGGAATTGCAATAGATAATGAAAATGGAGTGTGTGTCAGGAAGATATGCTTTATTAAGGATGTGGACGAAGCAACAAAGCAATATCTGGAATTGAAAGCCCGCTATGATTACGAGACGAAAAAGCAGAATGAATTTGATGAAAATATCGTGGAGCGGCTTCTGATTGATCTGACTGATAATAAAGTTTTTCATGCAACGGACGCAGCAGGCAAAACAGTAAATAAAATGATAGGGCTCACAGTCGAACAGCTTTTAGCAATGCGTCTGACCCATGCGATGGATGACTACGAGAAAGCGGAGCTTACGAAATTGATGAACAGGGAATCTTTGCTGGAAGCATATCGTCATGCAGAGTTTCCTGAATTAGAAATCAAGAATCCGATGCCAGGAACTCCTGAAAAGCAATATTATCATACGTATGTAAGAGAAACGAAAAATCCAGAGAATGATCACATCATGGCTTTTTTCATAACCAGAAATGTAGATAAAGAAAAAACATCCGAACTTTTGATGCGCCGACTGTTGGAAATCAATTATACGAGAGTGCTTTTGGTCCATGCCCAAACCGGAAGAATAAAAATGAGATATTCCAAAGGAGATGAGCGATTTTTGACAGGCATTGAGCCATCTTATGATGAATTGTGTGAGGCAAATATCAAACAAACAGTTCCTTTGGAAAATCAGGACCAGATTATCTACGAGATGAGACTTTCCACCATACGTGAAAGTTTAAAAAGTGCCAGTCAATGTTCTGGACGAACCATGATTATGCAGGATGACCAGAGCAGTTTTACAACATGGACAGCAGCTTACTTTGATGAAGAAAAGGAATACATTCTTATTACTTCCGCCGATGCAACGGACGTATATAAAAAGGATCTTGAAAATAATGCGAAATTAGCAGAGGCGCTGGAAAATGCAGAAGTGGCATCAAAAGCCAAGAGTACCTTTCTTGCCCGTATGAGCCACGAAATTCGTACACCAATTACAACTATCTCCGGTATTTTGGAATTGATTCGACAAGATTGTATTGCCAGAGGAATCGATGCATCCATCCTTTTGGAAAGAATTGACACTGCATCTACGGCAAACCAATATCTGCTCACATTGATTAATGATATTCTAGACATTTCCAAGGTTGAAAATAATGAATTGACAGTAACCCCTGTCCCCGCAAATATAAAATCAATTATTGAGCCGGTTCTTGCTATGGCAAGACCACTTGCAGAGCGTAAGAGGATTCATTTCATCACAGAGAGAAAAACCTGTAACAGTGAATGGTATAACGTGGATACTGTTCGGGTTTCTCAAATTGTCATGAACTTATTAAGCAATGCCATGAAGTTTACACCGGAGAGCGGGACGGTTACATTTACAGGTGAGACAATGCTGATTGCAGAAAATAGAGTGATGGCAAAAATGGTTGTCAGTGATACCGGTGTGGGAATTTCAAAAGAATTCATGAAAGATGTTTTTGAACCCTTTAAGCAGGAATATTCCGGCAGTAAAAGTCAGTATGGCGGTACCGGAATCGGCCTCAGTATTTCACGCAGCCTTGCACGGTTAATGGGCGGAGATATTACGGTGGAGAGTGAAAAAGGAAAAGGCACCACGTTTACTGTTACGATGGAATGGGACATCGTTCCTCCACAAGAGAGCGAACCGACTCTGAATGAAAATGAAGATATGCGGTTAGATGGCATAACAGTTCTTCTATGTGAAGATAACCAGATTAACCAGATGATTGCGGAACAATTGTTGATTCGCCAGGGATGTACGGTTTTGAAAGCGAATGATGGTCAAGAGGCCATAGATCAGTTTTTGGATAGCAAGATCGGGGAAATCGACTTTATTCTTATGGATGTCCGCATGCCGAATGTAGATGGATTGGAAGCGACACAGCTGATTAGAAAAATGGAAAGAGCGGATGCAAAAACAGTACCGATTGTCGCCATGAGTGCCAATGCCTATGCCGAGGACAAGAAATTGTCCCTTGATGCCGGCATGAATGACCACCTGTCAAAACCGGTGGAACCGAAAGTATTGTATCGTACAATTCGGAAGTATAGGTGATTTTATCTGCAATTTTGCGGATTACTTGTCTTTACTTTTGACTTCTCGGTTAGTTTTTACGGACTAAATCTTCTTGTTCTTTGATTTAGTCCGTAAAAATCATACGGATTGCTTGATTTCTTGTTGGCCTTTACGGACTAATTCTTCTTGTTCTTTGAATTAGTACGTAAAAATCAAACGGAATGCTTGACATCTTGTTGTTCTTTACGGACTAATTCTTCTAGTTCTTTGATTCAGTCCGTAAAAATCATGTGAATTGCTTGTTTTCTCGTTGGTCTTGTTGGCTTTTACGGACTAATTCTTCATATTCTCAGATTCAGTCCGTAAAAATCACACGAATTGCTTGACATCTCGTAGTACTTTACGGACTAAATCTTCGCGTTCGCTGATACAGTCCGTAAAATCACACGAATTGCTTGACATCTCGTAGTACTTTACGGACTAAATCTTCTTGTTCTTTGATTCAATCCGTAAAAAACACACGGATTGCTTGACTTCTCGTTGGCCTTTACGGACTAATTCTTCTTGTTCTTTGATATAGTCCGTAAAAATCATACGAATTGCTTGGCT
>JAUNBT010000142.1 GCA_030526985.1 Lachnospiraceae bacterium
CTTAAAATAAAGGATTATGAAAATCGAGTAAAAAAACAAGTGTCAAACTCCCGTATCCATTGATACATAACTCCAGCATTGCTATACTAGGAGTTTATGAGGAAAAAACAAAAAGGTTCCTTATTTTTTTCTGAAGGGGTTTGTTTTTTTAGAAAAACCTTGTACAATAGAAGAAATAAAAACGCTAAAGGAAATAAGACAGATGGAAAATTTAACAGAACAAATCAGAGAGAGAATCTCTGTTCATTTGATACATATGACGATAAGTAATCCGAGACAAAAAGGTGGAATACGAAAAGTTGTAGTCCGCCCGGTTCTTTTAAAAAAAGAACTTTATTTTCAAAAATCATCCTATGATGAAAAGAAAGTATACCATGAGAATCTGACCCAGGAGCAGTGCAGGGAACAGATCATGGAACTGCTTTTCCCTTTCCGCCAGGTGGAATTAGTGACGGAGACGGAGCGGCTCACGGCTCTGATTAGTAAGAAAGGGAAAGCAACCTTAAAGATAAAAAAGGAGCAAAACTGTCGGAAAGCGGAGGAACTTTCCCATAACCGGCAGAAGAAATATTTGATTCCGGAAGGGAAACCGGTGCCCTATTTGATTGATTTAGGTGTTATGACAAAAGAGGGAAAGGTAGTTCGTTCCCGATATGATAAGTTTCGCCAGATTAATCGGTTTTTGGAGTTTATTGAGGATATCATTCCCAGTCTCCCAAAAAAGGATACCATAAGGATTTTAGATTTTGGATGTGGCAAGTCCTATCTGACGTTTGCCATGTATGAGTATCTTCATGAGCAGCAGGGACTTCCGGTGGAGATGATTGGCCTGGATTTAAAAGAAGACGTCATGAAGCATTGTAATGAGCTGGCAAAGAAGTATCATTACGAGAATTTAAAATTTTTGACTGGTGATATTGCTTCTTATGAGGATGGGAACAGTATTGATATGGTAGTTACCCTGCATGCCTGTGACACGGCGACAGATTATGCTCTTTTTAAAGCGGTTCGTTGGGGAGCCAAGGTGATTTTATCTGTCCCCTGCTGTCAGCATGAGCTAAATAGTAAGATTGGCTGCAGTGACCTGGCACCGATTATGGATTATGGACTGTTAAAAGAGCGTTTTGCAGCACTTTTGACAGATGGAATACGGGCGAAACTTTTGGAAGAACAGGGCTATCAGGTGCAGATTTTAGAATTTATTGATATGGAACATACGCCGAAGAATATATTGATTCGGGCTGTTTACACAGGAAAAAAGGCAGGAAGAGAACCGGTGAATCGCTGCGATGACCTGTGTAAGAGTGAAGGAACACTGGAAAGATTATTGAGAAATGAGGAAGACAGATGAAGAAAAAGAGAATCATAAAGGGAATTGTTCTGCTTCTTGCCTTTTTTGTGTCCTTAGCAGGTTTTAATTATTATTATGCAGAAAAGAAGAATGAAGGAGCCTCTGAGATGACAAAACCGACTCTGCCGGTGCTCAGTATCCGCAGCGGAGAATATGAGATCAACCAGATGTACGGATATGTGGATGAGGTAGACGAAGCTCTTTTAAGAGAATCCATCACACCTGTCGA
Source organism: Lachnospiraceae bacterium (assembly GCA_030526985.1). Classification (GTDB taxonomy): domain Bacteria; phylum Bacillota; class Clostridia; order Lachnospirales; family Lachnospiraceae; genus SIG292. The sequence continues at coordinate 1,581 of JAUNBT010000142.1, forward strand.
TGGTTCGAATCAGATTCAGGTTGTGTTGAAAGATTATGATTATGATATTACAGCAGTCTATTATCAGGTTCTTTATGGCAGTGATTCAACGGTTTTAGAGGAAGGTGTATTAAATAAGCTTTCTGAGGAAGATGGAATCAAAACACAGACATTGACCCTTGAAAATGTTTTGGATGAAAAGGAAGAGTATCTTGTGAAGTTTACGGTTCGCTTAGACTCCAGCCGCAAGGTCAATTATTATTCCCGTTTAAAATTTGGAACGGATCTTCATTTTGAAGAATGTGTAAAATTTGCACAGGATTTGAGTCAGATGATGCTGGACAAGAATGACGGGGTACGGACCTATCTGGAGACGGATTCCGATATGATTAATAATAATCTGGCTTCCGTCAATATTAATTCCAGTTTTGAAGCAGTTGTCTATGCTGATGCAAAACCAGAGCGCACCAGTGATGTCTCGGTTACAATTAAGGAAATCAATGCAGATTATATGGCGGTGGAGCTTCGGTTCCTGTTAGAGATGGATAATGCGAAAGGGCAGACCCAAAGCTGTGATGTGGTGGAGAATTATAAGGTTCGCTATAGCGCCAACCGGATGTATCTTTTGGACTATGACAGGACACAGGAAGCCTATTATAATCCGGAGTACTTGGACACGGCTAATAACAGAATTTATCTGGGATCCGGCTCAAATGATAATATTACCTATCGGGCCAGCGATGACAATGAGAAAGTTTGTTTTGTAAGGCAACATCAGCTGTGGTATTATAGCTATCAGGCATCTTCTGTAACAGAAGTATTCAGCTTTTTAGGGGAAGATTTAACAGATGTGAGGGCCTCTTATGACCAGCATGATATTCATATTTTAGATATGGATAAGAATGGGAATATAGATTTTATTGTATATGGTTATATGAATCGGGGACGGCATGAAGGGGAGAATGGAATTGCACTGTATCATTTTAATGCAGAATCCAGTACGAATGAGGAGCTGGCATTTATCCCGACGAAGATTCCTTATCAGAACATTCAGGAAGATATTGGAAAATTCTCTTATCTGAATGAGGATGGCATTTTTTATTTTCTTTTGGATGGAACCTTATATCAGGCGAATACAACAGATGGAGAATGGGAGATACTTCGCAGTAATCTGGTAGATAATAGCCTTACGGCCTCTTCAGACAATAGTATCATTGCGGTTCAGGATCAGGAGGACAGTACAAAGAATACAAAGATCACTCTTTTGAACCTGGATACAGGGAAGGAATCCGAGATTACCTGTTCTGAGGAAGAAAGAATCCAGTCCGCAGGTTTTGTGCTCTCCGATTTTGTATATGGAATTGCCAAAGCATCGAATGTGCAGGTGACAAAGGGAGGCTCATTGGAGTTTCCAATGTTTGAAATCAGAATAACCGATTCTTCCGGAAATGAAGTCAAGACCTATCAAAAGTCCAACCGACAGATTATCAAGGTGGAAGTAAGCGGAAATGTAATTCAGCTGACTTATGGAAGAAAGAGTGGTTCTGGTTATAAAGAAAGCGGCTCTGATTATATCCGTTATAAAGAATCAGAGGAGGGCAGCAATATTTCTGTTGTGTTTGGTTATGATACGACCTGCTATAATCAGCTGTATCTCCAATTTCCGTCTTATATCTATGTGCAGACGGTGCCGACTCTGAAGTTGACGAAAGAGTTAGTGTCTGATGAGCTGCAGATTATTGATGTCGAGGAACAGGGCATGGATGTGACACAGTATCTTGTCTATACGAACGGTACACTGACAGGCACTTTCAGTACGGCCTACGATGCGATTGCACAGGCGGAAGAAAGCAGGGGCTTAGTAGTGAATAATGACAGGCAGACAGTCTGGGAGAGCAATATTGCGGAGTACAATCAGGTGATTGGATTAAATATGCAAAAAGTCAGCAAAAAATCAGATACCTTTGCGTCCTGTGTTTCCATGATTGCGGCATTAGAAGGTGAGGATGTGACCATGGAGGAAATCAAAGCTGCCGGTGAGGACAAACTTTCTGTACTAGGTGCTTATACAAGCGGTGCCTTAAACCTTTATGGATGTACCTTGGATCAGATGCTTTACTATATTGGGAAAGAAATTCCGGTAATTGCAGGTCTTGGTGATAATCAGTATGTTTTGCTGATGAGCTATAACAGCACAAAGGTTCGTTATATGGACCCACTTTCCGGAGAAGAAGTAGTAGTTTTAAGAACAGCCTTTGAAAAACAGATGAGTCAGTCTGAAAATGAATATTACAGCTACGTCCGCCAGTAGGCATAAAACGCAGCTGTAATAAAAAAGAGAAAACTGTTTTTAGAAGAGAACTATTTTAAATGTTCTGGATTCAGATTTTCAAGTTCCGGGAGGACAAAGATACCGTCCTTCCGGACTAAAACATCATCAAAGTAGATTTCCCCGCCGCCCCAGTCAGCAGTCTGGATACATACCAGATCCCAGTGGATGGCGGAATGGTTTCCGTTCGGGGCTTCCTCGTAGCAGTTGCCCGGAGTCATGTGGAAGGAACCTTTGATTTTTTCATCAAACAAAGTATCTTTCATCGGGGTGGTCACATAGGGATTGACGCCGATGGCGAATTCACCGATATATCGTGCCCCCTCGTCAACAGACAGGACATGGTTGATCCGGTCAGTATCATTTGCAAAAGCTTCGATGATTTTTCCGTTTTCAAAAGTAAAGGAGATATTTTCAAAGGTAAATCCCTGAAAAACAGAAGGGGTATTGTAGGTTAAAGTACCGTTGATGGAATCTCTCACAGGAGCAGTAAAAATCTCTCCATCCGGGATATTCATCTCTCCGGCACAGGGAACGGCAGGAATTCCCTTAATAGAGAAGGAAAGATTGGTGCCGGGACCAATAATTCGTACTTTGTCCGTTCGATTCATAAGTTCTTTTAAAGGCTCCATGGCCTTCGCCATTTTTGAATAATCCAGATTACATACATCAAAATAAAAATCTTCAAATGATTCCCGGCTTGTACCGGCCAGTTGCGCCATAGCGCTGTTTGGATAACGGAGTACAACCCAGCGTGTTTTTGGAATCCGGATTTGGTGGTGGACAGGTGTGGAATAATAGGTCTCGTAGAGGGATAAATTTTCAGAAGGGACATCTGCATATTCCGTAATATTGTCGGAACCTCGGATTGCGATATAACAGTCCATAGCAGCCATTCGTTTGGCGTCCACTTCGGCCATGAGCATAAGCTGTTCCTTTGTACAGTGGAGAAGCATCTCCCTTTCCGTAACCGGATTGGTGTATTCCAAAAATGGAATCGCACCGGCGGCATAGGCCTCCTTGATTAACTGTCTTGCCAGTGGTTCTGTAGAAGGACCAGTGTGGTGAATTAAAATTTTGTCTCCTTTTTTTGCCCGGCAGGAATAATGAATTAAATTGTGGGCAAGAGTTTTAATACGTGGATCCATAATGATGAAATCTCCTTTCAAAATGTAATTAAAAAATAATGTGTTCCAAGTAGTATGTTCCAAATAGTATGTGTCAGCTTAAACCGCTCTATACCAGTAGATGAAAGCCAGGATCAGGAGGTGGAGCGGATAGTATAAATAGAAAAAATATTTTCCAAAGGGGACCGTCCGTCTGCCTGGCAGCATATTTCCCCGTTCTTTGTTGTAAAGAAGAAAAAGAGGAACACTAAATAGGACAAAAAAACGTCTCCAACCACCTGCCGCCAATAACGGTACGAGTGCGAAAAGATAAGAAAATACAGGCGGTACCCAGGGGTAAAATCTTTTAGCGGCATAAAAAAGCAGGATTACCATAATGCCGAAGGCCCCATAGTCAAAATAACAGACCTGACCAAGTGCGATTGCACCTATGGCAGCTGCAGCGGCAAAAAGAGGCTGCGAGTTTAGGAAGCGTTCAATCAGATACATGGCCAGAAAGCCAAAAAACAGGGTAAAAAAGATATTTTGATGGTAAAGGGGTGCCTTGGTGGCAGCCACTGCCGGAAGATGGAATAGTGCCATATCAAAAGGCAGTTCGCTAATCAGGGCGAATAAAAATAATCGTTTTAAATAAGAAAGATGGCTGGATGTATGAAAAAAGCCTTCTACCAGTAAAAAACAATAGATGGGAAAGGCGATTCTGCCGTAGGCTCTTGCAATAGCATAGGCAGCCGTGCCAGGGGTCAAAAGTACAGCCCCGATGTGGTCAATGGTCATAAAAAAAAGAGCAATATATTTTAGTTGAAAACCATTGATTGAAATGGAATTATTTGTATCGTTCAAAAAAGCACCTCCCAGGATGTGAAATGGAATGGAAATATGTAGTCTGGAATGAAATCTATTATAGCATATTTTCATGGAAAAAGGGTGAAATGGATTGACTGACTTTTGATTGTGTGTGATAATGAGACTTTAGAAAAAGTGATAGTAGAACATTGAGAAAAAAGAAAATAGTGAGGTGAAATACATGAATGAATCCGAATCAGGCATTAAGCGTGCCAAGACCAGTAAAAAGAAGCGGATGGCCAAACGTGTAACAATTGTGTTCATTCTTACGGTTATTGTTTGTCTTCTTGGAGCAGGCATTTACTTTGGCTGGAAAAAGGTCGCTGTTCCCTGTCTTGAGATGTATGCAGATGCAGTTGATTTTGTAAGCTCTAGTACGGAAGATACATTTAAAGCATCTCAGACCAGTCTTGTCTATGACAAAGATGGCGACCTCCTTTTGACTTTAAAAGGAGAGAAGGATGTCTATTATTTAAATTATGAGGATATCCCGGATGCGTTTAAATTAGCGATGATATCGATTGAGGATAAGAAATTCGTCAATCACAGAGGTTTTGATGTAAAGGCAGTGGCCAGAGCGGCACTTGCATTAGTAAAAAATGGCGGCGAGATTACGCAGGGCGGAAGTACGATTACGCAGCAGTTGAGTCGTAATGTATTTTTGAGCCATCGGGTTACCTGGGAGCGTAAAGTGGAAGAAATCTTTATTGCAACGGAACTTGAGAAGAAATACAGTAAAGAAGATATTCTGGAATTTTATCTGAATAACATTTATTTTGCCAATGGATATTATGGCATTCAGGCGGCCAGTCAAGGCTATTTCCGTAAAGATGTGGATGAACTTACCTTGTCCCAGATTACATTTCTCTGTGCAATTCCTAACAGCCCAACTTACTATGACCCGTTAGAAAATCCGGATCATACATTAGAAAGACGGGATCGAATCCTTAAAAATATGTACGAGGACGATTACATTAGCAAAGATCAGTACGAGAGTGCATTAGAGGAAGAAATTACGGTAAAGAAGAAAAAGAAGAGAAGTATTCACGACTATGTTGAAACTTATATTATAAAATGTGCAACAGAAGCCCTGATGGAGACAGAGGGATTTGAATTTAAGAATACCTTTGATACGGATCAGGAAAAGGAAGATTATAACGAAGAGTACGACGCATTGTATGATAAATGCGAGGAATCTCTTTATACTTCCGGTTACCGGATTTATACTTCGATTGATTTAGATATGCAGGAACAGCTACAGGAGGCAGTCAATAACGGCCTTTCTGATTTTACTTCTGAGACAGAGGATGGGAATTATAAAGTACAAGGGTCTGCGACTTGTATTGACAATCAGACAGGCCGGGTCGTGGCGATTGTAGGGGGAAGAAAGAAGAATGATTCAGAAGGATATACATTGAACCGGGCATTCCAGACATACCGTCAGCCGGGCAGTGCAATCAAACCGCTTCTGGTCTATACACCGATTATGGAGAGAGGAATGAATCCTTATTCTACAGTGGATGACAGCCGGCTGCCGGATGGTGAAGTCAGCAATTCCGGTGGTACCTATTCCGGCCGGATTACCTTAAGACGGGCAGTGCAAAAATCCAGCAATGTGGCGACTTACCGTCTTTATGAAGAACTTACCCCGTCTGTAGCACTTTCTTACTTAGAAAAGATGAATTTTAAAGGCTTAGAGCCGGAAGATTACGAGTATATGACGACCTGCCTCGGTGGATTTACCAGAGGAACCAATACCGTCGAGATGGCGGCAGCTTATGCAACGATTGAAAATGATGGGGTCTATCGTGATCCGACTTGTATCGTGGAAATTACAAATGCAGAAGGATGGGAGATCGTCTCCGATGATATTGAAAAAACACGGGTATATCAGGAAGAGGCAGCCAGAAAGATGACAGACGTTCTTGTGAGTGTCGTGGACAGTTATCCGGGAACAGCAAGAAACTGCAGCCTTTCTAACCAGCCTGCAGCAGCAAAGACAGGGACAACGACGGATAATACAGATGGATGGCTCTGTGGCTACACACCTTATTATACAACCTGTGTCTGGGTTGGACGAGATACGGTAAAGACGGTAGATGGATTAAACGGCTCTTCTTATCCGGCATATATCTGGACCGATTTTATGAGTACGATTCATGAAAATTTAACCAGATTAGAATTCCCAAGCTACAGTGGTCGAACCAGTGAGGATCCTTATTATGCTCCGAAGACGACTGCCGCTACTACGGAAGCAACGAGCGAGACGGAGGATACGGAAGATACAGAGGTAACGACGGAAGAGACGACAGAAAGTCCGGATACGGAGACACCGACAGAAGCCCCAACAGAAGCTCCGACGGAGGCGCCTGCGGAAGAAGTGGTCCAGGACCCGCCGGAAGAATAAAAAACAAAAAAAGAAAGAGAGGTATCTTTATTATGGAAGCAAAAAGAGAAGGAAAATATCTGGCAAAATTCGGTTCAGGAGCAAAGTTCCCGAGTGCCTACGGCATCTACGTGGAGCAGACGGACGCTGTTCTTGATACAGACAATTTCCTGGTGGGAAG
>JAUNBT010000143.1 GCA_030526985.1 Lachnospiraceae bacterium
CACTCACCTACATTTTCGGTCTGCAACTAGCTACATTTATATTTTACAATAAACAGGTATGCGGTACAAGTTGGATTCTTTGGATCAACTATGGCGGCACTTTTTCCAGGTGGCGGTTTTATTACATCAAAATATGTAGCGGCTGCTTGGGGTGGTATTCTAATGATGTTAACAGCATATTTTGGTTATAAAGGATTAAACTTGCTAAGTTATATTGCAGTACCAGCAATAGGGTTGTTGTCAGTTATAGGTATGGTTTTAGCAGTAAAGGGTGCTGGTGGTATGAATGTAGTTATGAATATAATACCATCTGAGAAGATGACAATTGGTGCTGCGATTGTTTCTATAGTAGGTTCTTTTGCAGGAGGTGCCGCAGCTCAATCAGATATTACGAGATATGCAAAAAATGCAAAAACAGCTTGGGGTGGAACAATTTTTGGATACTTAATTGCAAATAGTTTTGTAATTATAGCTGGTTATTTAATTACAGCAGCGACAGGTGAAAGTGATTTACCGGTGGCATTTTTAGCAATGGGATTAGGCGTTGCTGCACTGCTGATATTGATTCTTGCACAGTGGACAACAAATGATAATAATTTATATACAGCAAGCTTGGGAATTGCAAATTCATTGCCTTTTACAAAGCATCAGATTGTAATTGTAACAGGTGTGTTAGCAACAATTGTAGGAGCTATGGGACTTGCGGACTATTTTACAACATGGTTATCACTGCTAGGTGTAGCAATTCCACCAGTAGCAGGTGTTATCATATGTGATTACTATTTTTTAAAAAATCAAAAATATGAATATGGAGTTGGAACCAAATATTGCAAAGTAAACATATGGGCATTTGTCAGTTTACTGATAGGAGCACTTATTGGATTTATAATAAATTGGGGAATTGCATCAATTAATTCACTTGTTGTAAGCGTAGTTGTATATTTTATTTTGATGAAAACAGTTGGAAAAAATAATGCAGGAATTATTGGTGAAGAAATTGAAGAGTAGATAGAATTACAAGATTATAAAAAAATTAAACAATATAAAGGAGAAAAGATATGCCACAATATATGGATTTAGAATTAGCGAATGCGTGTTATAAGTTAATGAATGATTTAGTTCAGGTAAAAAAGGGAGAAAGTGTTTTAATTACAGTAGATTCCAAACCTGATTTTCGTGTAGTGGAGGAGATGGCAAAAGCAGCTGAGGTTCTAGGAGCAAAAACAATGGTTGCTTGGCATTCTACACCAAAGGGTTATGGTGCATTAACTATGCCATATCTTCCAGAACCATTAAAAGAATGTGTTGATAAAACAGATGTCTGGGTAGAGATGAATGATCAGTGGTTACTTTATTCTCCAATCTGGGATAAAGCAGTAACAAATGGACGTACAAGACAGGTTATGTTAGGTGGACTTAGTATACCACAGATTGTTCGTTGTATTGGTGAAGTGGACTTGGAAGTTCAACAGGAATTTCAAAATAAATTAACAAAAATGACAAAAGAAGCAAAAAAAATGAGAATAGTAAATGAAGCAGGAACAGATGTTACATTTGAAAATGATTCTAATCGTCCTGTTGCTAATGAATGTGATTACAGTTTTCCTGGAGGACATTTTTTACTTGGACAGATAGGATGGGCTCCGAAGGAAGAATCAATTAATGGAATTATTGCTTTCGATGGAACAATATCAGGTGGTGGTGATGCAGAATTAGGGCATCTAAAGGAACCTGTATCTTATGTAGTAAAAGAGGGGCGTATTCAGGAAATAATAGGTGGAGAGCAGGCAGATATATTAAGAGAGTATTATAAAAAACTTGATGATCCTAATATGTACATTGCAGCTCATGTATGCTATGGCGTAAATCCGAATGCAAAACTAGAAGGATGTACCACAGAAGATGAACGTGTGTGGGGTAGCACAGAATGGGGTTTTGGACATCAAGGTTCCTGTTATTCAGGAGGCGCACCAAGGGAGGCAAAGAGCCATATTGACGGTATATGCTTGAATTGTACTATTTATATGGATGATAAAATAATTATGGAAAGGGGAAAATTTGTAGAGCCAGAATTGAAAAAACTTGCAGAGAAATTAGGAAAATAATAGGGGAAAGAATACATATGGAAATATTAAAAGTATGCGCAGATCCTTTTCCGCCTTATCAATATTTGGATAGTAATGGTCAAGTAAAGGGAAAAGACTATGATAGAATCATGAAAAAACTTAAAACTGCCGGTTACGAACCTATTTTTCAGATAGATGCGTGGAATAAAATTTATAAAGAATTTGAAGATGGAAATCAAGATGTATTGTTTCAGGCACAAGATTCACCGGAAAGACGGAAGAAATTTTATTTATCACAACTTTTTCGATATGCTATAACAGAGATTGTGACGGCAAATAAAGATTTATGTAACATAACATCATATAATGAATTAAAAAATTATAGGGTTGGAGTGATTAAAGATTATTCAAATGGATTGGAAATAGATGGGTTACCATTATCTTGTAAAATCGAGTTGAATAATACAGAGGAAATACTGAATGCAGTCTGTAGTGGAAAAGTAGATGTAGGTGTATGTGATCAAGGAGTTAAAGAATATCTGTTAAATAAAAATCAAAATGTCTATCCGATAGAATCGCTGACATATAAAAGACCTCTTTATGTTATGTTTCGCAACAGAAAACATAGAGATGATTTTGATGCAGTGAAAGAGAATGAGAAGGAAAGGTGAAAATAAATTGATATTTGATGGACATGGGGATATATGGACCGATGTTACGGTCAAAAGAGTGAATCTGGGAGAAAAGGATATATTTCGTAAATATCATATAGAAAAATTCCGCAAAGGAAATGTGTCAGGAGGTATTTTTGTTATATGGTTAGATCCACCTTATGATAAGTATCCAGAGAAGCGTTCAGAACAAATTGTACAAAGTATTAAAGATGAATTTGTAGATGCTGTAGATATTTTGCAACCTGTAAGAAAATTCTCAGACTTCGAGATAGGAAATAAGAAAAATAAAATCAATGTTGTAATAGGAATGGAAGGAATGAGCCAAATTGGCGTAGATATTGACAAAATTGATTATTACTATCACGAAGTAGGGGTGAGACATGCAATGCTTACATGGAATGAACAAAACGAACTCGCAACCGGATGGACTGAGGATGCAGCAAGAGGCTTGACAAATGCAGGAAGGAAGGCTGTTAAAAGAATTCAAAATCTTGGAATGGTTTTAGATGTTTCACATTTAAATGATAAAAGTTTTTGGGATGTTATGAAATCTGCTCGGGGTCCAGTTATTGCTTCACATTCCAATGTAAGAAAGATATGTCCTGTAATGCGTAATTTATCTGATGAAATGTTAAAGGAGATAGCACAGACAGGTGGATTAGTTGGAATGAATAGCCTTCGAGAATTTATTCATGAGAAAAAAGAGAATCAGGATGTTGAACATCTTGTAGATCATATCGAATATCTTGCAGATTTAATAGGCGTTGAACACATAGGATTAGGATTTGATTTTGATGATTATCTTGGAGATGAGGCATTAAGTTCTTTTAGTGCCAATATTGAATCTCCAAGTGGAGAAGGTATCTCTAATGAAGCAGAAGCAAAAAATGTTTTGGATATTTTGAAAAAGAGAGGTTTTCAAAAAAGCGAATTAGAAGCAATCGCTTACAAGAATTATTACCGGATTTTTGAAGAAGTATGGAAATAAAAAGTAAAATATTATTTATTAAAAAGAGATGCAATGATTTTTCTGCTATGAATCTTGAATAGACATTCTCCTGCATAATTTGAATGTAAAAAATAAATAAATACCTATATTATGAGAGAAAAAACACTGTAAAAAGAGGGTGCTAAGCTTTCAAATTGCAAAAAAGATATTGCTTTTGTGTTTTTTATGTAGTAATATGATAGACAAGGAATAAAGACGTTCTGATTTGAGAAAAAGAATGTCTTTTTTCCATATATAGGTAGAAAAGAAGGAGGAAAAAAAACTATGAAAAAAGCAATAAGTATTTTACTTGTAATTGCGATGGCTGCTATGGGTATGGTAGGCTGTAGCAATTCAGATTCCTCATCTAAGGATGAAGGATCAGCAGCTGAGGCTTTCTACATTGGAGGAATTGGACCTACAACAGGAGAAGCAGCTATTTATGGTACAGCAGCAATGAACGGTGCACAGATTGCTGTAGATGAGATTAATGAGGCAGGCGGAATTAACGGAACACCGATCGAGTTTAATTTCCAGGATGATCAGCATAATACCACAATTGCTGTCAATGCATATAATACATTAAAAGACTGGGGTATGCAGATTCTGATGGGAACTGTAACAACAGCTCCTTGTATTGAAGTAGCTGGTTATACAGCACAGGATAATATGTTTGAAGTTACACCATCTGCATCTTCAACAGATGTTATTGTGAATGATAATGTATTTCAGATTTGTTTTACAGATCCTAACCAGGGAATTGCATCTGCACAGTACATTGGTGAGAATAAAATAGCTACAAAAGTTGCAGTTATTTATGATAGTTCCGATGTATATTCTTCTGGAATCGAAGAAAAATTTGAGGAAGAAGCAGCGAACCAGAATCTTGAAATTGTTGCAAAAGAAGCTTTTACAGCAGACTCTAAGACAGACTTTTCTACACAGTTAAAGAAAGCACAGGATGCTGGCGCTGAATTAGTATTCCTTCCTATTTATTATCAGGAAGCATCTACTATTCTGAAACAGGCAGATAATATGGGATATGATCCTATTTTCTTTGGTTGTGACGGATTAGATGGTATTTTAAATGTAGCAGAATTTGATACTTCTTTGGCAGAAGGTGTAATGCTTCTGACACCATTTGCAGCTGATGCAGAAGATGAAGCGACACAGGCATTTGTAAGCAAATATAAAGATGAATACGGTGGGACACCGAATCAGTTTGCGGCTGATGGATATGATGCAATCTACACAATCAAGGCAGCAATTGAGCAGGCTGGTGCAACACCGGATATGAGTGTTTCTGATATGTCAGATGCATTAAAGGCTGCTATGACTGAAATTACCGTACAGGGATTAACAGGTGGTGAAGATGGTCTTACATGGGAAGCAACTGGTGAAGTAAGTAAGTCTCCTAAGGCTGTAATAATTCAGGATGGCGTATATGTAGGTATGTAATTATTCTGCCGAGTCATTTTGACCCAATAATGGGTTGCCTTTTGGTAACCCATTATTTTAAATTAGAGGATAAATAAAGCCTGTACCATAAAGTAAGTATTTCAAAATGTATAAGTAAAAATTATATGTTTCGAAATGCTCACGGAAACGGGCAGATTATAGAGAAAATAGAAAGTGAGAGGTGGAGAAATGAGTTTTATATCGTACTTGGTGAATGGCATCAGCCTGGGTAGCATTTATGCCATTATCGCTCTTGGTTATACCATGGTATACGGTATTGCAAAGATGCTTAATTTTGCTCACGGTGATGTTATTATGATTGGCTGTTACATTGTATTTACGATGATGAGCGGACTAGAGATGAATTCTTTAACCAGCATTTTGCTTGCAATTGCAGGATGTACTATTTTAGGTGTGGTAATTGAAAAAATTGCTTATAAACCTTTAAGAAAAGCATCTCCATTAGCTGTTTTGATCACAGCAATTGGTGTAAGTTATCTGCTTCAGAATCTGGCATTGATTATTTATGGAGCTGATACAAAGTCATTTTCTTCTGTTGTAGAGATGGAGCCAATTAAATTAGCAGATGGGCAGTTGACAATATCAGGTGTAACAATTGTTGCTGTTGTAATCTGTATTGTTATTATGATTGCACTTATGACATTTATAAAAAAATCAAAATCCGGACAGGCTATGCTGGCAGTATCAGAGGATAAGGATGCGGCACAGCTTATGGGCGTCAATGTAAATAAAACAATTTCCATGACATTTGCGATAGGTTCTGGATTGGCAGCAATTGCTGGAGTTCTTTTATGTTCCGCTTATCCGACACTGACTCCGTATACAGGATCTATGCCGGGTATTAAGGCTTTTACGGCAGCTGTTTTTGGAGGAATTGGTTCTATACCGGGAGCGTTTATTGGAGGAATACTACTTGGTATTATTGAGATACTTGGAAGAGCGTATATTTCTTCTCAGTTATCAGATGCAATTGTATTTACGGTGTTAATTATTGTTCTTCTTGTAAAACCTACGGGCATTCTTGGAAAACCAATTCATGAGAAAGTGTAGGTGATTCAGATGAAAAAATTTGGTATTAAGGGTACAAATAAATCAATAAAAAGTAATATGATTACGTATTTAATGGTAGTAGCTGTTTATATTATTGTACAGTTTATAATTGCAACGGGATCTATGTCAAGTCTGATGCAGGGTCTTTTGGTTCCATTGTGTATATACTCCATTGTTGCAATTGGACTTAATCTTTGTGTTGGATATCTTGGTGAGTTGAGTCTTGGTCACGCTGGATTTATGTGTGTGGGTGCATTTTCAAGTGCTTTCTTTACAAAATATATGCTTGATTCGGGAATGAATGAAACAGTAAGATTTATTCTTGCGATTATCATTGGTACTTTAGTGGCAGCTTTTTTTGGGTTTTTGATTGGTATTCCTGTATTGAGATTAAGAGGAGATTATCTTGCAATTGTGACACTGGCATTTGGTGAGATTATCAAAAATGTTATTAATGTTTTATATATAGGAAAAGACAGTACTGGACTTCATTTTTCTATAAAAGATTCAGCATCTCTTAATTTAGAAGAGGAGGGGACGCTGATTATAAATGGTGCAAAGGGAATTATAGGAACACCCCGTCAGTCTACCTTTACAGTTGGTGTAATATTGATTTTAATTAGTCTTGTTGTTGTCTTTCACCTGGTTAATTCTAGAACTGGACGTGCAATTATGGCGATTCGTGATAATAGGATAGCAGCAGAATCTGTCGGAATCAATATTACAAAGTATAAATTGATGGCATTTAGTATTTCAGCGGCAATTGCAGGTGCAGGTGGAGCACTTTATGCACATAATCTTTCTACATTGACTGCACAGCCGGCAAACTTTGGTTATAATATGTCTATTATGATTTTGGTATTCGTAGTACTTGGTGGTATGGGAAGCTTCCGTGGTTCTATTATTGCAGCAGTGATTCTTACCATGCTTCCGGAGATGCTTCGTGGACTGGCTGATTATCGAATGTTAATCTATGCAATTGTTCTGATTGCGATGATGTTATTTAACTGGGCACCGAAATCCATTGAATGGAGACAACGGCATTCGATTAAAGGAATGTTTCAGAAAAAGACAAAGGAGGTACAGTAATTATGGCGATTTTGGAAGTAAAAAATCTGGGTATCTCTTTTGGAGGATTAAGAGCAGTAGACTCTTTTGAAGTTACAATTAAAAAGGGTCAGCTTTATGGATTAATTGGACCAAATGGAGCAGGAAAGACGACAGTATTTAATATGCTGACAGGCGTTTATAAGCCGGATGATGGAACCATCAAATTGGATGGGGTCGATCTGGTTGGAAAGTCAACAATGGATATTAATAAAGAGGGAATTGCAAGAACCTTTCAAAATATTCGGCTTTTTAAAGACCAGACAGTCCTTGATAATGTAAAGATTGGTCTTCACAATCAATATCAGTATTCGACACTGACAGGTATCTTACGACTTCCTAAGTATCGAAAGATTGAAAAAGAGATGAATGAGAAGGCGGAGGAGTTATTAAAGGTATTTGATTTGGAAGATAAAAAGGATTATCTCGCTTCGAATCTTCCTTATGGAGCACAGCGTAAGTTAGAGATTGCCAGAGCTTTAGCGACTAATCCGAAACTTCTGCTTTTAGATGAACCGGCGGCAGGTATGAATCCGAATGAGACGAAAGAATTGATGGATACGATTCGTTTTGTCAGAGATGAATTTGACATGACCATTCTTTTGATTGAACATGATATGAAACTGGTATCCGGAATTTGTGAGGAACTTACAGTATTGAACTTTGGACAGGTATTGTCCCAGGGAAAAACAAGTGATGTATTAAATGATCCGGAAGTAATCAAGGCATATCTTGGAGAATAGGAGGAAACTGGCTTTATGGCAATGCTTGAAATAAAAGATTTAGAAGTATATTATGGAGTGATTCAGGCCATCAAGGGCATTTCCTTTGATGTGGAAGAAGGAGAGGTCATTGCTTTAATTGGTGCCAACGGTGCTGGAAAGACAACGACGCTTCAGACAATCACCGGTATGCTGCAGGCAAAAAAAGGAAATATTATATTTGAAGGGCAGGATATTACAAAAGTTCCTGGACACAAGATTGTGACAATGGGTATGGCTCATGTTCCAGAGGGAAGGAGAGTATTTTCCCAGCTCTCTGTGTTAGAAAACCT
>JAUNBT010000144.1 GCA_030526985.1 Lachnospiraceae bacterium
GAACAAAAAATTCAAGAATATCCCACAGATATAAAACTGATACATTCTCTGGCACTAACTCTACAAGGGATTTTAATGTTGATAAATGTCAATGACAAGGATAAAGCAGATTATGATTTGAAGATACAACAAATGTATGAAATTGCAGGCAATAGTGGAAATTCAAAATATGCTGATCAATCAAATTATATGTTAGCATCTCGTGCAATCACGGATAATAAATACGATTATGCCCAAGAACTGATTGATAGATTGCCTGAGTATAGCGTCCTTGACAAGGAGCTTTTACAGGCTAATCTCTGGATGGTAACCGGAAAAGAGAAAGAAGCAGAAAAGCTATATGCATCCAAAACGCTTTCTGCTCTAAATCAAATTCAGATGCCTTTGTTACATTTGATTGAAATTGCAGCAAAGAATGGAGATGTAGAGAATGCTTCACAATTGGTGGAAACTGGGCAATTACTGACAAAAGCATTTGGCATGTGGGAATATAATACTTATATTTTCCCGTTTGAGAAATCATTGACTGAGCAAAACGTATCGGCAGCTATTGAAATTCTGGATGATATGCTCAGTGCGATGTTAAAACCCTGGAATGTAGAAAATTGTCCAATATACAAACATATGGGAAATGATAATCACGAAATGAAACTGGGTGAAAAAATGCTTAAAAGTATCCTTGATGAATTAGAAAAAAAGGAAAAATATGCTTTTATGAGAAATGACAGGAGCTTTGAGGATGTGGTTCAAAAATACCGAGAATTTGTCTGAGCATGAACAGTTACAAAATATGTTGATAATAATCCACATACGGTATATACTATGTATATACGAAAGGAGGGTTTACCATGATAGCACAGGTTAAGGCTTGGGGAAATGGACAGGGAGTAAGATTTTCAAAAGAGTTATTAGATACAATAGGTGTTCATATTGATGAGTTTCTGGATGTTCAAGTTAAAGACGGAAGTATTATTTTATCAAAAACGTTTAAACATAAAACGTTAGAAGAAAGAGCAGCTGACTTTAAAGGGAAAGTTGGTCCATATGATGAATTTTCGTGGGGAGAGGCAGAAGGAAGGGAGCAATGGTAAAGGAATGATTAACGAAATTATTCAAGGTGATATTCTTTCTGTTGAAAGAGTCAACACACCGATTCTTGTAGTTAGCAAAACATTCTTTAACAAATCAGAACAGATTATTGCATGCCCAATTGTTTTAAAAACAGTGGAAGATCCATTGCATATCTCCATTGATACAAACGACATCCAAGGTGTAGTGTTGTGTGAACAAATGAAATTATTAGATTTGAGGATAAGGGTTTACAAAAAAATAGGCGAATTATCACTGAATGAAATTATGAATATTACTGATGCAATTCAGAGTATATTTGATTATTATCCATTTGGGAAATAAAAACGCCGATGACGTGAATGGAGTCGATTCAGATAATAGGTAATAAGAGGATAGGCACACTCTTCAAAATGGTAAGTACTTACATATGGATAAAGTACAGACAAACATAGATAATACCGGAATTCATAACCACTCCATCCCCTGCATAAACTGTAAAAACAGTTCAAGTAGGGGATTTGAATTGAAGGATTATATTGAAGAGCGTGCCATAGAGATTGAAAGATGCCACAAAGACACTGACAGATGAAGATGGTGTATTTGAAAATGATGTATACAATGTTGTGCAGTTAGATGAAGCAATTACAACTACTTCCATACGTCTGCTTATGACCGTACGTACAGAGCCATCTACAGTAGGATCCATTGGATGTTATCGCTGGAAAGTAATTGTAGATGCAGAAGGCGTTGCTGAAAATGTAATAAATCTTATTAACAAAATCGGTACAGTTGAGTGTACACAGGCAAGCAGAAAGTTGATATATGAGGCTCGTAATGCGTATGATTCATTGTCAGATGCAATTAAAGAGATGATTACCAACTATGAAGTACTGCAGACAGCAGAGGCGACATACGAGCAGCTTTGTGAAGATGCTGCAGCTCCGGTAATCAGTGCAATCAATCAAATTGGGACAGTGACAGGAACCGATAGCTGTAAAGAGCTGATTGATGCAGCACGTACAGCCTACGAGGCATTGACCAGAGCACAGAAAGCTCGTGTAAGCAATTATGACACCTTGACAGCAGCAGAAGAACAGTACGCAGATATGGCGGCAGCAGCATCTGTAGATGCTTTGATTGATGCCATTGGTACCGTGACAGCGACAGATGCCAGCAAAGCTCTGATAGATGCAGTTTCCATATCTAAATTACAATCTATTTGGGTAGTTGCCATATAATTCTCCTGAGGTTTTTCTTCTTATTTTAAATCAAAAGTTGAGATTGGTCAAATGGAATAAACACTTAAATTATATAAATAATCAGGCTGTTACCGTATAAAGTAACAGCCTGATTTCATGGCATAAATGTTGCTTGTTTATAACAAACAGTTTCGTGAACTGATACGTTGATATTTTTCAGTGTTCGTTCTCATATCAATTTATCAGTACACCATTGACTGTAGTTATTTAAAATCTAAGTATTCCAAATAGTAATCCTGTAATCAGACAGACAACGCTGACGCCCCAAATCCAGAAGAAACTGGTCTTAATATGATCTTTCAATTCTACACCTGCCAGACCGACACCAAGGAACGTTGCCGGTACAACCGGACTGATGAACGTTGCACAGTTTCTGCATACAACCATGGCTATAGCAGTCTGAACCGGATCAACCCCGAATCTGTCACCTACACCGATTAATACTGGAAGCAATCCGTAGAAATAGGAGTCGGTACAGAATGCCAATGTAAGAGGAACAGATAAAACACCAATAATAATTGGGAGATATGGTCCCATTGCGGTTGGGATGCAGCTGGCAAGTATATTCGCCATATGGTCCATAATGCCTGATTCTTCCATTACACCCAGGAAAACGCCGGCAGCAAATAAAGTAGAGGCCATCATAATAGCCGGACCTGAATGGGATTTGATAATTTCATTCTGTAATTTAGATCCTCTATAGTTTACAAATAAAGCGATGGCACATCCAATCATAAAGAGCAGATAACTGGGAAGTGGTAAAAATACAAGACATATGATGACAACAAGTGTTAGAATAATATTGAACACAAAATACTGTGGCCTTGCAAGTTCGTTTTCTTTTTCAAGTTGCTGTGTTTCTTCAGCAGTATTCTTATGTGAGACAGTGTTCGATTGCCCTGCACCGTTTTTCTTTTCCATAAAACCCCAGAAGATTGCTGTGGCAAATGCAATTACGATACCAACAGCCTGCATAGGCATCAATCTTGTCCATAATTCATTGGCATCTATTTCCAATACAGATGCCGCCCGCATTGTCGGACCACCCCAGGGCATCAGATTCATAACACCCATAGCCGTTACACAGATAAGCAGTAGTGTGGTAGGTCGCATGTTAAGCTTCTTGTAAATGGGAAGCATGGCAGGGATGGTGATAAGGAAAGTAGATGCTCCACCCCCATCCAGATGACCGATCATGGCGATAATGCAGGTCATGATGGCTACACCCACGACATTATTTCCCACACGTTTTACCAATGCACCGATAATTTTGTCGAACATTCCCACATCTGTCATAATTCCGAAAAACAGAACAGAAAACAGGAACAGACATGCGGTGGGTGAAGTTCCGGCAACCCCACTTTCGATAAATTCTCCAATCTCCCCAATGGAATACGTTCCCGTAGCAACCAGAATTGTAGCGCTTACGGTTGAAACTGCGATAAATGCAAGCGCCGGGACTGTTACATTGCGAAGAAGCAATACGATAATCAATATGATTGTTGCAAATCCCAGAACCGCTAATGCTGTTTCATTCATAATTCTTTCCTCCTTATTTTTTGATAGCTATATTATATTTCACTATCCTTACAAGGAGACGGTTGTCATCTTAATGTCTGTTAAGCTGTGTCTTAAAGTCTGTTAAGACAGTTCTTCCTTATTAATTTCTCTTACCTTCTCAATAATGGTAACACCTGAAACAGGTTTATTGACATAGGCATCAATCAGTTTTTGCTGAAGGGCTTCAATTATCTCTTTTTTGACCTGATCTACCATCAGGATACGAATCATTTCCGGGTACTGATTTCGAATAGACATGGCAAAATTAATACCGGATTGATTCTCTGCAAGAGTCTGGTCGATTAAGATCAATTGGAAAGTATCTTTTTGGAGTATGGCTCTTGCCTTTTCAGGTGTTGTTACTGTCTGTACATTAATCTTTAAGCGTGCAAATTCTTTTTGTAAAAGTTTTAATACTTTTCCGTTGTCATCTACAGCCAGAATCTGTATCAGTTCGTCGGATGAGTCATCATCTGATTTTAAGCTTACCTGATTAATCGAGCGCTCCTCAGTCAGCGGCAGGTAGATATAGAAGGAACTGCCTTCTCCCAGCTGGCTTTTGACACAGATATAACCTTTATGGTTGTGAATGATCTGTTCAGCCACTGACAGTCCCAGACCAGTCCCCTGTCCGATTTTTTTTGTGGTAAAAAATGGTGTAAATATTTGTTCTACAGTTTCCGGACTCATACCACAGCCATTATCTGTAATGCGGATACATACATAGTTGTCCCATTCATGATCCATCTGAATATTGTGCAGATTTTCTATTTGATTTCTGCTTTCCACATTGCCATGGATGTCTAAAGTTCCTTGCTTTCCGTTCCCAATGGCATGAAAGGCATTTACGCACAGATTCAGGAACACTTGTTTCATCTGTGTTTCGTTTCCCAGGAATCCTTCTTTCTCAAAGCTTTCATCCACAGTAATCTGTGTATTGACGGGGCATACGGTACGAGCCATCTTAATCGTGCGATTCAGGAGCCGCTTCACATAAATGAAGGAAAATACCGTTTCCATATTCTTCCTGCTCAGAGAAGAAATCTGCTGTATGACATCTTTGGCCCGTTCGGAGGCATCGAAGATTTCTTTCACGCAATCATATTCCTCAGAATCAGGAGGAACCATATCTAACAATAACTCAGAATAGCCCATTACAGGTGTCAACATATTGTTGAATTCGTGGGCAATACCTCCGGTCATGGTTCCCATAATCTGTAAGCGCTGTTGGTGAGTAATGATTTCTTCACTTTGTCTGGTTTTTTCCAGAACCTCATTTAAATCTTTCAGATATAAAATTTCTTCCTGGCTTTTTCGCTTTTGAATGAACAGGTATTCTACAACGAATAGAAATACGATTAGAACTACAGCTATTCCCAGAAAGACAGCTCCGATTCCTACGAATCCGCGAAACATGGGGTTAAAGATATCGTCATAGTCAATCACAGCTGAAACCACCAGAAAATCATTTCCCACATAAGCAGGCGTATAGGCAGATATTTTACGTACGCGCGGAAGGGCATCATTTCCCCACCAGTAAGATTCGTATTCAGAAACTCCTGTTTCTCCTTTCAGTTGTTCAGATATCATATCTTTTAAACTTTGAAGTTCTTCTATTCCATATAGTGTCTCTCTACCCTCAATGACATCAATTCCCCACTGTTCTTCTTCAGGATGCATTAAAATGGTTCCGGTGGAACTTTTCACTACCAGATAGCCATTGGAACCGATATGCAGTTCTGAGATTAGTTTTTCATAGTAGGTTCTTACTGAAACCGCTAATTCTAAGGTTGTATCATCGTCACCTTTTTCTTCGAAAACAAAATACAAGTCATCCTGCCTGTCTTTTTTTATCGTAAGTGTGGTCTGATTTTCCATTGTATATTGTCCATATTCTGCGGTATAAACTAATGTATTTTGACCTGCCAGAAGATTATTCTGCTCATCCCATATAGCCAGTGCTTTTACTGTATCAGATTTATTAGAGAGATATTGCGTAAGGATATAACTACTGTCATCAATATTTCCCTGCTTATAGGCGTTAACAGCTAATGTATATAAGCTGTTGGTATCGTTTTGATAATTAAGCAGTTCATGTTCCAGATTATTGGCAACAGAATCTACGGTATTAAGCATCTGGTCTTTTTGCAGATTAAGAATGGCAGTACTATACTGTTTCCATACAGTCCATCCGACAAAAGTCATCCCTGCAAGGAGCAGGAGAGCCAGAAAACCGCCCAGCCAATATCCGATTTTAATTTTGTGATTGTTATTTTTATTCATAGGTAGATTTCCTTCGCTATTTGTTTGACAGTAATTCTACTTTATTATATAATATTTATTAGAACTAGTAAACTATCAGAGGAAGCGAAAATGGCAAATAAAGTACTAATTGTAGATGACGATCCGGCAATATGTAAATTGCTGAAGAAGGTGTTGGACAGCAATGATCTGGAATCAGATATTGTGCATAGCGGGACAGAAGCACTTGCTATTCTTAAGTCACACACCTATGATGTCATATTGATGGATATTATGTTGGAAGACATGGAAGGTTTTGATGTAATTAAGAAATTGCGTGCCAGTGGAATAACGACACCTGTTATCATTATCAGTGGGCGAAGCGAAGATTATGATGCCTTATATGGATTGTCTGTGGGAGCAGATGACTACATAACCAAACCATTTCGTCCACTTGTTGTTGGCGCGAAGATTAAGGCGTTGATACGACGTAACAGGAATCAGGTACTTAGTTCCAACAACCAGATTGAATGCGGCTGTTTTAAATATGATACGGATACACTTCGTTTCTATAAGGACGGAGAGGAGATTATTCTATCCGCTAAGGAAAACAGTCTGATGTATCTGTTTATGAACCATCCGGATCAGGTATTTACCAAGGAAATGATATACGAGCATGTATGGGGTAATACCATCATCGTAGATGATAACACCATTATGGTCTATGTGAACCGTCTGCGCAATAAAATTGAGTCAGATCCGAAGAATCCCCAATACATTCTTACCGTTCGAGGAATCGGATATCGTTTTCGTGCCTGATATATTTTTTTGCAGAAAAAGCTACAGTTGACAACATCTTTGTCAGACTTGTAGCTTTTTTAGATATTGAAAAGTCGTATCGGGAACCATTCTTTTTATATCATCCCATTTTTCGCTTTTGAAATTTTCCCGTACAGTGGAAGCGCTGATGATACCGGCTTCATTTTCTATTCGGGGAATTTCTTCCAAAGTAATTTGATGTTGTGGAAGTATTTTTTTCATCGTCTGATTATAGATGTCGGTTACTTCACAATTAGGCTCTGTACCCACATATCTTTTGGTAATCTGAAGTGCGGGAGCAATTTTCTGTGCAAAAAGTTCTACATCCAGTCGGCAGTTTGCTTTTTTTGCCTGTATTTTGTCTTTCATAAAATAGGTGGGGAAGGTTGCCGCGGATATCATATAATCGGATGTTTGGTGCAGTACCAGATTCGGAATATCTCTGCCTCCCTGTCGGACAAGTTCAAATCGGTCATTGGCTGGAATATAGGAGCGTTTATCTGATAATACAAATACATGTACATAGTCGCAAGCTGCCGCTGCCTTTTCAAGCAGATAATGATGCCCAAGGGTAAAAGGGTTACAATTCATCACCACAGAGCCGATGGTCTTGTCTGGAAGAAATGCTTCCGAAGGTGTTTCTTTTTGAAGTATTTCTATATATTTGGTAAACCCATTGCTTCTGTTCTCCATAAAGAGAACATCAGGCGTCTCTATAACTGTATAAAAATTCAGTTCTTCAAACATGGAACGGTTTTTGGGCTTCGTATAGATAAAAAGATGCACTCGTCCATGCTCAAATTCATAATGGATCAGGTTAGTTAAAATACTGCCGGATAATCCTTCTCCCTGATGAGAGGGATCCACAGCGATACATTTCAGAACATTTTCCTCTACGGATCCTGTTGCTATAATCTGGTAGTTGTCATCCAACATACAGACACTGTATTCAATGCCTTCATCATATTCCAGGTTCATTTGTTTCAGAAATTCTTTTAGTTTGCTTAATTCATTTCCTTTTAATGGACTTCCAACTAAAATCATACGCCAGCCAGCTCCTTTAAATCTGAAAGAAATATGGTAACAGCCAATAAATCTGCGCAGCCTCCGGCACTTATATTATCCCTGGAAAAAATTGTGTCCATTTGCTGCAGTTTTTCTATGGCATTTTTTTGATAGGCACCGCCATTCTTTAAAAATTGCTTTGCCCATTGCTGCACGCTGTAAAGGGTATTTAAATCTTTTCTAGCAGCAATATTGCTGTCTTCAACCGTACTCATGAGAGAAAGCAGGGTCTGAAGTCGGATACGATTGGAGTCATAGCCGTTTCTTTTTCCTTCTTCATATACGGGGAGCGCGAGATGACGGATGGACGGGTATCCGGTAACAGCTTCGCCTCGTATTCCACGCAGTCCTGTGTTTTGATATAAGGTAATTCCATGTGTTTTTTGTG
>JAUNBT010000145.1 GCA_030526985.1 Lachnospiraceae bacterium
TGCAGTATGTTCAATTACCTCTAAAGATTTGTAGTGCTAAATCCTAAAGACGGGTTTTTTTCGTTTATCCACTTCAATTCATGTTTACTAAATTTTATACAATTATTTCCCGAAATATTCCCGTTTTTTCCCTAAATAGATTTCAAATCCATTGAATTCAAAACGATTTTTCCCAAAAATATTGACATAATTTTTCTCCTATGTTATGCTACTTGTGAATTAATATTTTATAACCAGCAAGTGTGTTAGGAGGTAGAATCCATGAAGAGTACAGGTATCGTAAGGAAGTTGGATGAATTGGGCAGAATCACACTCCCTATCGAGCTACGTAGAAATCTTGATGTCAACGAAAGAGATCCATTAGAGATCTTTGTTGATGATGACAAGATCATTTTGAAAAAATATGATCCAAGCGACATTTTTACCGGCGAGATGGACGATTTAGTTGAGTATCGCGGTAAGAAAGTTTCCAAGAAGTCTATTCTTGAACTTGCAAGAATCGCGGGTCTGAACATTTCAGAGTAATCCAGCTTTAAGAATCTAAAAGAGTTGTCAGAAATTCTGGCAACTCTTTTTTCTTATACTTCCTTCACCCGACAGCATATATTTTTTAACTGTTTTTTTCTCCAAGCAGAGCCTGATACACCTCTCTTTTAGTAATACCTCTATCCTTTGCAACCTGCTTCATCGCCTGCTTTTTCTCTATTCCCTTAGACAAATATAACTCCATATGTTCCTCAATCGAATATTGTAAAAAACCTTCCTGACTTTCTTCTTTTAATTCCTGAAAAGATTTGCCCTCTATCACAAGAATATACTCTCCTCTTGGTGCTTCCTTTTCATAATATTTAAGTGCTTCCGAAAAGGTAGTAAGAAAAACAGTTTCATGCCGTTTTGTCAGTTCTTTGCATATTGTAAGTTTCCTGTCACCTAAAAGCTGATACAATTCATTTAACGTTCTCACCAACCGATGCGGTGCCTCATAGATAATCATCGTCCGAGTCTCATCTTCCAATGTTTTTAAGATTTCTCTCCGCTCTTTTTTATCCGGTGGTAAAAATGCTTCAAACGCAAATCTTCTAGTCGAACGTCCGGATATAATCAGTGCATTTACTGCTGCACAGGCACCGGGAATTGACGTCACTGTAATTCCGGCTTCATGACACTGTTTTACCAGTTCTTCTCCCGGATCAGAAATTCCCGGTGTTCCCGCATCCGTTATCAACGCTACATTAAGTCCCTGCTGGATTTTATCCACAAGATAGCGGGCTTTATCCACTTTATTATATTCATGATAGCTGGTCATCTTTGTCTTTATCTCAAAATGATTTAACAGCTTGATACTATTTCTCGTATCCTCCGCCGCAATCATATCAACTTCTTTTAAAATTCTCACCGCCCGAAAGGTCATATCTTCTAGATTTCCAATCGGTGTGGCACATAGATACAACTGTCCTGCCATACTATTTATCGCCCTCATTTTCTTTTTCATAGCCATAAATTCTGTAGATTTCCTCTGTATATACCCCCGGCTTTTCATACACAATCAGCGGAGGCTCAACCTTAATCCGAGATTTTGCTCCCTTCATGGCTTCAATCAGCATAATATTCGGTTCTTTCTCCAAATACGGGTAAACAAAACGAATTCTTTTTGGTTCTAAACCATAGGAAACGAGACTATGAATAATCTCTGCCATGCGAAAGGTCCGGTGGACCATATAAAAATGCCCTTTATTTTTTAAAACTTTCTTTGTTTCCCGCAAAAGTTCATTCAGGTTTAAAAGTACCTCATGACGGGCAATTGCCTTTTTTTCATCCGGGTTCTTTAATCCGTGATTATCTGTCATATAAGGCGGATTCGAGAGTACCACGTCAAAACTTTCCCTTCCAAAAAGAGAAGAAGCCTCCTTTATATCGCCCTCGACAATCTGTATTTTGTCCTGCTGGCCATTTAAAGCTACGCTTCTTTTTGCCATAGAGGCAAACTCCGTCTGAATTTCCAGACCGACAAATTTTTCACCCTGATTCCGGGCTTCCATAAGGATGGGTAAAATTCCTGTACCGCAGCCAAGATCAAGAACCTTATCCTTCGGCCCTGCTTTTGCAAAATCAGCAAGCAATACCGCATCCATACCAAAACAGAAACCATCTGTTTTCTGGATAATCCGATAGCCTTTCCGATGAAGCTCATCCACTCTTTCCCCAGGCAAAAGTTTCTCTATCATACTAATTTTGATTTACCTTCCTTTTTCTCTAATTCTTCTAACTCCTTTAATTCTCCATCTACATGAATCTTCTCTTTTTTTCTCTTCGGACGGAAATTAAGTTCATCGAGCAGATACTCCCTCACCTCTTTTTCATCCTTTTCATTTGTCACAATGACTTTTACCTTTTGACGAAGAACACTGACACTTTGCACTGTTCCTTTCAGCCCGTCAGCAGTTTTAACATAATCTCCAATTGCCGGAAGCTTACTGTTCAAATATTCATAAGTTTCCTGTTCATTTTTAAGGCAGCACATTAATCTGCCGCATACTCCGGATATCTTCGTCGGATTCAAAGACAAATTCTGTTCTTTTGCCATCTTAATAGAAACCGGCATAAACTCTGATAAATAAGTGTTGCAGCATAAGCTTCTTCCACAGATTCCTACTCCACCTATGACTTTCGTCTCATCTCTGACGCCAATCTGGCGAAGCTCAATTCTGGTCTTAAAAACAGAGGCAAGGTCTTTTACCAATTCCCTAAAATCTACTCTTCCTTCTGCTGTAAAATAAAAGAGCAGCTTATTATTATCAAATGTATATTCACAATCAATTAATTTCATCTTAAGGCCATGTTTTGGAATCTTCTGAAGACAAATCTCGAAAGCTTCCTGACTTTTCTTTTTATTATTTTCCTGATTTTGCTGATCTTCTTTTGTGGCGATACGAATGACCGGTTTTAGAGTGGCGATAATCCTTTCCTCCCCAATCTGTCTTTTTCCCAATACAACCGTACCGAATTCAATCCCTCTAGCTGTCTCTACGATAACATTTTGTCCTGTCTCTATCTCCATATTGCCGGGAGAAAAGAAATATATTTTTCCATTTGGACGGAAACGAACTCCTATTACGTCTACCATACAATGTTCTCCTTTATTGTTAACAATAATAATTCAAGTGCCACATCAAAATTCACATTCGCTCTCAACCGGAGCTTTACTTTGTCAAATGCATATAAAATGTTCTGAATTCCCTCATAACTCATATGGGAAGACAGCTTCATTAATAAATTATAATGATCCTTATAGACTATTTTATTGGCACTCTTGGTTGTCTTAAGGACCAGTACATCATGATACCAGATCATCATCATGTCTAGAAATTCCAGAATTTCTCCTTTATACTTACTGATTTCCTTGATGGAACAGATAACCTCATAAATCTCCATCTCCTGCAGATAAGAGAGCAGATGAACACATTCTTTTCTCATCTCCACCATACCCTCGCTTACAGCTAAGGCCATCGCTTTTCCTAAATTGCCCATAGAATATCCGGCACAAAACTCTGCTTCTTTCTCAGAAAGCGTGGTGTGGTCCATAATATAATCTCTAATCTTTTCTTCTGCTACCGGTTTTAACGTAAATGTAATACATCTGGATAAAATAGTCGGAAGAAAAGAGCCCGTCTGCCCTGCAAGAAGCAGAATCACCACATAAGCCGGCGGCTCTTCTATAGTCTTTAAAAGTGCATTCTGTGCCTGCTCATTCATCTTATCTGCCTGATCCACAATGTAAATCTTATAAGTGCCGCTATATGGTTTAATTCCAATATCAGCATTAATCTGTCTTCGGATATCGTCAACAGAAATTGTATTCAGTTTCTCATGAGTAACCCATATAATATCTGGATGATTTCCAGAATCTGCCATCATACAGCTATGGCAGGTTCCGCAGCTTTCTCCATTCCTGTCTTCACATTGAAGTGCAGCGGCAAAAGCCTTCGCAAGCATCTTCTTTCCGCTTCCCTCTTCCCCCTCTAAAATATAGGCGTGGGAAACCTGACTGGTACGAATTGCTGTCTGAAAGTGGTCTATGATCTTCTCATGTCCAATAATATCTTTAAAATATGACATAGTAATCCCTTCTTTTGTTATTCTATAATATCAATTTTGTTATCTTGCAGACCTTTTACCTCCATCTTATTATATAGGTATTCTTCTATTTTTTCCAGCACTTTAATATTAATTTTTTCCCCGGGAACTAAAATTGGACTTCCCGGCGGATAAAGATAGATATAACTGCCTGCTATTTTACCCTCAGCATCCTTTAAATTCACTTTTCTTTTTCTCTTTTCGACCGCCTCTGACGGGGTGTATATCCTCTCCCATTTTGCTGCTGACAATGGCTGATATTTCTGGTTTTTCCCCGTGCTCTGGTTAATGATTCTTCTTTTCTGTTTTTCCAGCCTTTGATCTATTTTTGTAAGAGCCTCATCTAACCGGCAAAAAGCTTCCATTTCATCTATATAGGAAGTCATAGCTATCACATAATTTGTCTCACACATTTCCATCTGCAAATGATATTTATTTAAGAGTTCCTCTTTTAATTCTTTTCCGGTTAAAAATGCCGGATTGGTTGTAATAACAAGCTTTCCTCTATCATAATCCCAGACCGAACCTTTTTTTAAATCGGACGGTTCTAGTAAATGAAGTACTTTTAAATCTTCCCACTTTTTTCTGTATTCATCCAAGCATTGCTCATACTGTCTCCATTCCTCTTGACTTTCTCTCCCGTGATCTATTCCATATTCCATAGACGCTAAAAGAACATAGGACGGACTGGTTGTCTGAAACATAGCCTGATAATGTTCTATCCGCTCCATTTTGACCCGATTTGATGAAAGATGAAGAAGTGCACCCTGATTCGGCACTGCCATTGTTTTATGAAGACTTTGAATGACTAAATCTGCTCCACATTCCACAGCACTTTTCGGAAAATATTCAGAAAATGGAAAATGTGCTCCGTGAGCCTCATCTACAATAAGCACAGCATTGTATTTTTTACAGACTTTACTAATCGAGTGTATATCACTTACCACACCTTCATAAGTAGGCGATGTAATGACAACTCCCTTAATTTCTCTATTGTTTCTTAATATTTGATCAATCTCTTCAGGAATAACCGCCCCGTATAATTTCCACTTTTCCTCATAGGAGGGATAAATATAATAGGGCTTTAAACCAAACAATTCCACAGCACGATACACGGATGCATGACAATTTCTTCCTAATAATATTCCCTCTCCCCTGTGAAAGGTCCCACCAATTGCCGCCATATTTCCACTGCTGCTGCCATTGACTAAATACCAGGTTTTTTTTGTTTTATAGAATTCTTTTAACCCTTCCATGGATTCTTTGATAATCCCAGATGGATCAAATAGTTCATCAAATCCATCAATTTCTGTAATATCCCATTGAAACATATGCGCCGATATCTCATTTGTCAGTCGTCTTTTGTGACCTGGCATATGGAAAGGATATCTGTTTTCTTTTTGAAATTTTAACAATTTTTCATAGATTGGTCTTTTCATTGTAATCTCCTTTCTATTATAATACCACAATTTATAAGAAATTCTTTCTTCTTTCTTATTAAAATCATAAAATTTTACTTAATATTCCCGCTTGATTGTGTTATAATAGAGAGCGAACACGAGATTTTCAGATTGTCTTAACGAGGAGGAGATGAAATTGATATCCAAAAAGAAAAAAAGATTGTTTTTTCTTTTGACCTCTCTACTGATCTTACAATGCTTCATGATCTCTGGGAAGGCCGATTACTGTGAAGCCGCAGCTTCACCTTACAGCAAAATCGCAACACCGAAGACAAGTACTTACCGCTACATTTTTAAGACCTACAGCACAAGCTCAACTAAAGTCGGCAAATTATATAAAGGTTCCGGAGCAACGATTTTAAAGACAGGAACAACCTGGCTGAAAGTAAAATCCGGATCTGTCACAGGATATATTAAGAAGGCTAATGTCGCATCCGGCACAAAACTGGAGACTTACGCCAAGAAGAATAATTTTCCTAAAAAATTAACTGTCAATGTCAACTCTTTAATTGTCCGGGCAAAAGCCAGCAAAACAGCTTCTATTGTCACAGGCATATCCAAGGGTGAAACCTATAAGATGATAAGCGAAACTACAAAGTGGGCAAAGATCAGCACAGAGGATGGGACAGGCTATGTATCAAAAGAATATGTCACCTGCTCTTATGCTCTTACGGATGCCGTTAAGATTACTGCTGCTTCTTCAAGTTCTTCAAGTACCAGCAAATCTTCTTCCTCTGCTTACAGCAAGGTGGCACTCTGTACCGCAGACAGCCTGCGTGTCAGAAAATCAGGAAGTACTTCTGCTCAGATTGTCGGTTATATGAATCCAAAGACCAGTGCTACGATTCTTTCCAAGGGATCTTCCTGGACAAAGATACAGTCCGGTACAGTCATTGGCTACATAAAGAACAATTATTATGTAACAGGAAGTAAAGTTCCAACTTACGCCTCTAAAGCAGGTGTTACCGAGAAGGTTACTTTAAAAACTGCTTTGAATGTACGTTCAGCCGCCAGCACAAGTTCGAAAAAAATTGGCGGAGCTTCCAAGGGCAGTTCTTACACACTAAAGAAAGAATTTACAAACTGGGTTTCCATCGCCTATGGATCCAAAACAGGCTATCTTAAGAAAAGCTATGTTACAATTGCCTATGACTTTGAAACTGCTGTTCCGGTCAGCCAGTCGAGTTCTTCCTCTGATACATCATCTGGCAGTGGAAGTGCCACCGGTTCCAATATTGTAAACTATGCTCTTCAGTTTAAGGGAAATCCTTATGTATACGGCGGCACAAGCCTGACAAACGGCTGTGACTGTTCCGGTTTTACTCAGGCAATTTACAGTCATTTTGGTTACACAATCAGCCGTGTCTCCAGAGACCAGGCGAATAACGGAACCTCCGTTTCCCTTAGTTCTTTACAAAAAGGTGACTTAATCTTTTATGCTAATACATCGGGAACGATTAACCACGTAGCCATCTACATTGGTAATTCACAGGTTATTCATGCCAGCAATGAAAAAGTAGGTATTATCGTATCGACCTATACTTACCGTACACCAGTCAAGGCTGTTCGTATTATAAAATAACATAAAAAATAATATGATAAGATTCCGATTTTCATAAAGAAAGCTTCTATTTCCTAATAAGTTATGATAGGAAATAGAAGCTTTCTTTTTTATTCATTTCTTTTCAAGTAATTTTAATCTTACAAATATGAATATAGGACTTTTTGAATGTCTCGTTTTAAAATTCTTCTGTCTTACAAATATGAATATAAGACTTTACAACTTCAACCAATTTTTTATAATCCATTCTTGATGTATTCAGACAGAAATCATATCTTCTCGCATCATTCCAATCACATCCCGTATGATAACGACAGTAATCAGAACGGTATTTATCTGTTTTTTCAATCTTTTTGATAATATCTTTTTCTGTGCCACCGTTTTGTTCCTTCACTCTGGCGATACAATCTTCCTTTTCTGCGTAAAAATACAGCTTAATGACATGTTCATAATCCTTTAAAATATAATCAGCACATCGGCCAATGATGATACAGGATTCCGTCTGCGCAAGTTCTTTAATTACCTTCGCCTGAAAATTAAACAGGTTATCGTCTGATACAAATTCATCACTGTCCGGAGAAAATATCTCCCCTTTATAAATCTTTCTGCTGATTCCAAACAGAGGCATACTTCTTACTTTTTCATCTACCTCTCCAAACATTGCTTCGCTGATTCCGCTTGCATCAGAGGCCATTCTTAAAAGTTCTCTGTCATAGCAGTTGATTCCCAATTCCTTCGCCAGAAGCTTTCCAAGGGTCTTTCCTCCGCTTCCGTAGCTTCTTGCGATTGTAATTACAGTATGTTCCACCCGATTCACCTACTCCCCTAAATATGCTTTCTTAATTGACTCATTATTCATAAGTTCCTCTGCTTTACCGCTCAATACAATATTTCCAGTCTCCAGGACATAGGCTCTGTCTGCAATGGAAAGTGCCTTTTTTGCATTCTGTTCTACAAGAAGAACGGTTGTACCTGAAGCAGAAATTTCTTTAATAATATTAAATATTTCTTCCACAAAAATAGGAGATAGTCCCATAGAAGGTTCATCCATTAAAATAATTCTCGGTTTGGACATCAATGCTCTTCCCATAGCAAGCATCTGCTGCTCGCCGCCACTCAACGTACCTGCTGCCTGATTTTTTCTCTCCTCAAGCCTTGGAAAGCTTTTATATACCCTTTTTAAGCTCTCAGCAATCTCTGTCTTGTCTTTTCGTGTATACGCGCCCA
>JAUNBT010000146.1:0-2724 GCA_030526985.1 Lachnospiraceae bacterium
ATAGCAACTGCACTCTCGTATCTTTCCTTCGGATTATACGCACATGCCTTCAATACAATCTCTGCAAGACGTCCCTTTGCATTACACGGTACAGGCATCTCAGTGCCGCCCATACGCAGCACATTCGCCTTCTCCTTATCCGCATACCGAATCGGATTCGGGTAGGCTGGCAAAAATGGTGCCCGGTTATTATTAAGAAAACGGTATAAAACAATTCCCAATGAATAAATATCCACACTGGAATTATAGGTATCGCCTTTATAAACCTCCGGTGCCATGTAGGTATAAGTTCCTTTTTTGGAAAGGCCGGAACTGGTTTTCTCAAGCTGACGGGCAATACCAAAATCACCTAATTTAAATTTTCCAAGGTTCGAGACAAATATATTCTCCGGTTTAATATCCCTGTGGATAATATTAAACTTCTGGCATACTTCTAACGCCTGACACATATCAATTCCAAGACGAATCACATCCCGGACAGATAAAGTATTCTCCCTCAAATAATCAAAAAGAGGGGTAAGAAGTTCCATTCGAATATAAATATTCCATCCAATCTCATTCTCATGGGGTACCACTGCGTGATCTTCATAGCTTACTATATTTGTATTTCCCTTTAACTTGGACATCAGAACAAATTCTTCTACAATATCTTCCACAATACTGCGAAAATACATGGTGACACTTTTCTCGTCCATGCCATCATTAAGTACCGATTTGACTTCTGCCTGTGTTTTAGGAATTGAAATTACTTTTAATGCAGCCTCATAGAGATGTCCGAAGTCTTCTCTCTCAATTCGATATACCTTACCAAAAGACCCCTCTCCCAGAAGCTCTTTAATCACCCAGCCGCCCCAGATGCTATTTAACTCCTTCTGCATTTTTTATCCTCTTTCATCTATCATTTTTTAATGTTCAGAGCCAAGCTCAAAACAGTTGCACACTTTTTCTCCTATATCATACCAATTTTTTCATCATCTTTCCATATGTGACTAAAAGTGTGACTAGGTTTTATTTTTCATCTCCATGTCTCATTCCCCCTTTATTTCCCTCTGATCAGTTTGTATTGTTGTCTGGTCTTCTATAAGTTCATTATAACAGAAGATCTTCATCCGGCCCTTTTTTGTCTTAGACGGCCTGTTTTTATGCTTTGATGACCTAAGAGATGATAGTATCCCTTAATTTCCGGAGATAGTTACCACATTGCTCCAGTCACTTCCATATACTCGTTTTCCCTGTTCCATTCGGAAAGGCCTTACCCTCACATAATGTGTTTTCCCTTTTATTTCGTTCCGATACCATACCTTATCCATATGCATATAGTTATAAGAGCCATCATCAGAACTATAATAAAGAAATGTCTCAGCTTGCATAAGATTTTTAGAAAAATCTTTCTTTGTTGAACACTGCACTAAAAAGTTCCAACCGCCAATTACGCCGCTTGGCACATTTGGCGTTACCGCATCCAAATGTAAAATGAAGTAACCACCTTCTGCCAGATAATACGCATCTAATAAAACACTTTCTTCCACGTTAATTGCAGTAAATTTCAGTTTATATTTCTTAGCATATGTCTCCGCAGTGGAGCCTGAATATCCATATATCGTATTTTTAGAATCATTTTGAAAGATATTTTTATATTTTAATAGTGTCTTTCTATTTGTAATATACGTTTTCTTTAAATTTGTACAATTAGCAAATGCACCCTTTCCAATCGATGAGACTCTATCCGGGAACGAAATAGTTTGTAGCTTTTTACAATTATAAAAAGCTTTTTCTTCCAAAAGAAGAGTTCGATTATCACTTGGAAAAAGAACTGTTTTTATTTTTGATGATGCAAAAGCTCCTTTTCCTATCTTATTCACGGTACTTGGAATTGCGATTGCCTTTATTCCAGTATAACTGCAGGCATAATTACCGATTTCCTTTACTTTGTAAGAAACATCTTCAAAATTTAAAGCTGTCAGATTGGAACATTTATAAAAAGCATAATTACCGATTTTGGTAATATTGGTTCCAATTAAAACTCCCTTTATTTTTTTGCGATACTTTTTCCAAGGATAATTCATCTTGGATGTGTAATTTTTCATTGCTCCCTTGCCACTGATTGTCAGCGTCCCATTACTATAACTCCACTTTGCATTTGAACCACATTTCCCACTTGCTTTTTCTGCTGCATACACTGTATTATCATGAAACGGTGATTTCATTCCAATCGATAACAAAATCGCCAGCAACAATAATAAAAATCCTTTTTTCATAATTCCTCACATTCCTTTCTCTTCTTTTATTTTACTCTCCATATAAGAAAATGTATCTTCCATTGACATCGTGATATCACTTCGAGCGATATATTCCATAAAATCCTGAAATGCCTCACAGATACTGCTTTCATTGATTTGAATGAAACTAAAGCTCATCGGCTCCTGGCTGTGAAAGAGCATCAATTTATTCGTACCGAAGATTTCTAACATAATACTTCCCGGTATCTTCATTTTCTTATCCCGAATCATATGGCTTTCAATCTTCTTTGCTCTGCTCTTCTCTACAAACTGACCAAGCATTTCCCTTCTTTGTTCTTCTCCAACTGGATTTAAAAACATCCCCGTCTGTTCAAATATCTTCCCTGTCGTCCAAAAATGTTCCAATCCATGTTGTGAAAAAAAGCTGATTGGATATTTTCCTCTCTGGTCATATGTTTCATAAAACTGTGACATAAGAACAGAA
>JAUNBT010000146.1:2734-5774 GCA_030526985.1 Lachnospiraceae bacterium
TTCCTGAAGCCTGGGCCCAAGCAGTGTATTTAATATGTCTCTGCTATACATATGGGACAGACAGGGCTTATTTTCCAAGACAAAGTCTGGCATTCCGTATGTTTCGTAGTTGCTCATATAATTTCGCAATGCCATAAATGGATCATGATACTGCTCTAATAAAAGATCGGAACCATCATAGGCCGTCTCGAATGCATTCTGATATTGGCTCACCAGTTCTTCTTCTTTTGCAAGGCAGACCGAATTTCCATCTGCTGAAATCATAATAACCGCATGTTTTGTAATCATATAATAAGGCCAGAAAAATGCATAATAATCTTTTTCACTGCAACGGCTGTAACAGCGCCTCACCTGATACCGGCTTCCGGAAGCAAAGGCCATCGGAAGCACTTTATGTAAAATTTTAAGATTGTAGTTGGCATCTCCCGCCTTCTCCGGATTCTGATTTAAAATAACCAGTTGGCGGATATCCATGTCCTTTCCATATTCTTTGCATATCCAGTAAATCAGGTCATACAGTCCGCTATTTCCAAAAGGGATATTCATATCCAGTTTTAATGTCCCTTCGCTGTCCAACTCTTCTTTTAAGGTTTTATAAATCAATTCCATTGTTTTAATTCCCTGATAACCTTTATCCTGTATCAAGAAATCATTTTGCTGCCTGTGATCCGTATGATCCCGGATTAATTCATAATACCCTGCAATTCTCTCCAGCATCTTTTTGATAAAGATACGGTTTTCATAGCGTCCTTTTCCGTCTTTTTCAATAATATAAAGCTGTTCTAGTTCCTGCTTCTCCGCCGGTAACAGGCGCATATACTGATAAAACCGGTCCATAAACTTATGGCTTGGCACTAAGGTTCCCGCCATCATTTTATGAATGCTGGTTCTTCCAATTCCAGCACCTTTTGCAATCTGGTAGACTGTATACCCGGACTCCTCTATCAACTCCCGAATACGTTCATTAAATCTTGGCATCCTCTTTCCCCTCCCTGGTCTACTCCAATATCTTTCTCTCCATCTTCACCCGAAGCTGTTTTTTAAATAATCCGATTCCATAGCAAATCACCTGTGTATAGCCTTCTTCCGGCAAATCCGCGTAATATTTTAGATTCTCGATTTGCTCTAGTGCTCTGTCACAGGCTTTATTGAGCTCACTATATCGGTCTGCGATTTTTAATTCTATCATCACCGGTGGGACACTCACATCCAGACTGCGGATAAGAATATCATACCTGCCAAGTCCTGCTTCCCGGTTTGATTTTACAACATAGTCTTTCAAATTTGCTGCAAGTCCCAGCAAAAAGCCGTGATAAAAGCTCTCTCCATTATCCATATAGCTGATTGTCCGATGCAACTGCTTTTCCAGCTCTTTTTGAAAAATGTCCGGTTTTCCAGACAACATTCCATCATAGAGAAGGCTTAAATCCTGCTGTTTTATTTCATCCCGAAACCAATTTTCAATCTGATTCCGATAAATTAATCTCACTTCCCGATTCGGCACAGCCAGCTCTACATAGATGTCGTCTTCTATCATTTTTTTGCCTGTTTGTTTTAAATACCCGGTGAAAAACAGAAAATTCCACAGATTATCCTTCGTATCATAGATGTCCTCATAGGTAATCTCTTCATGGACTTTCTTTTCAATCGTCTCTCCGGAAACTAACGCTTCAATCTCTGCCTGCACCGTCTTATCCGATCGATAAATCAGGTCTTTTATAATGCTGTTTGAACTGCTGTTACTTCAGGATGCTGTCGGAAAAGCTTCCCTATTTGCACAAAGTGCTTTCATGTATTTTACCACACTCCATGGATTGTACACTTTTGTACTGCCAAACTGATATCCGTCATACCATTCTTTCATTGTATCCATCTTGTCAGCACATCCATAAAACTTCAGCATTTTTCCAACTTCTGCTTCTGTAAATCCAAAATATTCCCCATATTCTTCATTCAAAATAGAAATAATATCCAAGTTATTCAGCCCAGTAAAAATAGACTCTTTACTAATTCTTAAGCAGCCTGTAATCACTGCAAATTCCAGATAGGGATTTGTCTTTAGGGCAGATTCGAACAGAGAACGGATAAAGGCGATCATTTCCTTGTAAAATCCTTCATAATAGGCATTCTCCAATGGCACATCGTATTCGTCAATCAAGATAATCACTTTCTTCTGATATGCCGTTTCCAAACACTGGGATAAAAAAAGGAGTGCCTTTGCATACTCAATCGGTGCCGCCTCCCGGTCTCTTATTCTTGTAAACTTTTCCTTATCTGCTTCTGTCAACCCTTCACTAGAAAGGAGGTCCGAATGCCTTGCATATTCTCTGCTGATATCATCTGTGATGCTCGCATATGCCATCTCCCAATTCGGCTGTTTCGCAGATTTGAATGTCAGCGTAATGACTGGATACTGTTCCTGATAAGCGATATATCTTTCACCTACACTCATAATTTTTAAACCGTCAAACAGATGCTTTCTGCTCTTTCCATCTACCGGCTTTTCAAAATAGTATTTAAGCATGCTTAAATTTAGTGTTTTTCCGAAACATTTGGGTCTGGTAAATAAAAAAACTTTTCCTATATTAGCAAGTAATTCTTCTATTAACCCTGTCTTATCAACATAGAAATAACCGTCTTCAATTATTTTTTCAAAATCATCAAAGCCAATTGGAAGCGACGTATAGGACACTGTAAATCCCTCCCTGCTATTGCAAAATCATTCCCAGATTTTTTATATTTATGAAAGAGCCTGCAATTTTTTACTTTATATAAAGTGTATCATCTTACGGATTCTTTTTCAACTGCTGGATTGTTTAATGTCTGTTATGTAGCAGTTCAGCCTTCGGCTGAACTCCAGGATTTTGATACAAAGCATATTGGCAACAATGAATGAAAGTGAAAATTTCATATGGGCAAATAGACATGACCGCTCTCAATTTTACCCTTGATATAGAAATTTTTGTCATAAATTATGAAAATTTGTGGCTTAGAAACCGCAATTTTTCTAATAGAGAGCATTCCTATCCCCTCTTGCCCA
>JAUNBT010000146.1:5797-8284 GCA_030526985.1 Lachnospiraceae bacterium
TCTCCCTTTAGAAAAACGAATGCCAAAAAAGACTTTTTCAGCAACAAATTAAGTAGTATAACAACATAATTGGTTGAATTTTGAAGTCCAAACACAAAAAACCGCACCCTCCCATGAAATGAATTCATCGGGAAGATACGGTTTTTTTATACGATTCGCAATCTCAAATTAGTACTTTGCAGTATTGATCTTGACACCAGGACCCATAGTGGAGCTGATTAC
Source organism: Lachnospiraceae bacterium (assembly GCA_030526985.1). Lineage (GTDB taxonomy): Bacteria > Bacillota > Clostridia > Lachnospirales > Lachnospiraceae > SIG292. The sequence goes on from JAUNBT010000146.1 coordinate 6,020, forward strand.
TACACTCTTTAAGTACTGGCCTTTTGCTGCTGATGGTTTTGCTTTGACGATTGCATCTATTAACGTCTGGAAGTTGTCCGCTAATTTTTCTTCTGTGAAAGAAGCTTTACCAAGTGGAACGTGGATGATGTTTGTTTTGTCTAATCTATATTCAATCTTACCGGCTTTAATGTCGTTAATTGCTTTTGTAACGTCCATTGTAACAGTTCCGGCTTTTGGGTTAGGCATTAATCCTTTTGGTCCGAGGATACGTCCTAAACGTCCTACGACACCCATCATGTCTGGTGTAGCTACAACTACGTCGAAGTCTAACCAGTTCTCTTTCTGGATTCTTGGAATTAATTCATCGCCGCCTACGAAATCTGCACCTGCTGCCTTTGCTTCTTCAACCTTTTCACCTTTGGCAAATACCAATACACGAACGGTTTTACCTGTTCCGTGAGGAAGTACAACGGCACCACGAACCTGCTGGTCAGCGTGACGTCCGTCAACACCTAAACGGATATGAGCTTCGATTGTCTCATCAAATTTAGCACTTGCACATTTTTTTACTAAGCTTACTGCTTCTGTTGCATCATATGTGGTAGTTCTATCAATTAATTTTGCAGCCTCTAAATATCTTTTACCTTTTTTCATTCTTATTGACCTCCTGTGGTAATATCGGGAGCTACCCTCCCACTTAATCGAGTCTGTCCATATCAGACCTGTTGTTGAACCGAATATTATGAGTCTCTCTTGGGATTCTCATTACTCTTCAACTGTGATTCCCATACTTCTTGCAGTACCTGCGATCATGCTCATAGCTGCTTCAATTGTTGCAGCATTTAAATCTGGCATTTTAAGTTCAGCAATCTCTTTAATCTTGTCTTTGGAGATTGAAGCAACTTTTGTCTTGTTAGGTACTCCGGAACCGGACTGAATGTTACATGCCTTCTTTAAAAGAACGGCTGCTGGCGGAGTCTTTGTGATGAAGCTGAAGCTTCTGTCCTGATATACGGTAATAACAACCGGAATCAGCATTCCGTCTTTGTCAGCGGTTCTGGCATTAAATTCTTTTGTGAACTGTACGATATTAACACCGTGCTGTCCTAATGCAGGACCAACCGGTGGTGCAGGTGTTGCCTTGCCTGCTGGAATCTGTAATTTGATATAACCTGTTACTTTTTTCGCCATGATAGCGCACCTCCTGAATATTGTGGTAATTGCGGGAATGTCCCTCCCACTGTCTGTTACTTGTACAGACATGAACTAAAACTACATCTTTTTAATCTCGGTAAATCCAATCTCGACGGATGTTGCTCGACCAAACATATCCACGTCGATGGTAACTGTCTGCTTCGCCATATTCAACTCTTTGACTGTGCTGATAGTTCCTTCCCACGCACCTGAAATAACTTCGATGGAATCGCCAGGTTCCACATCGATCTCGACAGAGGCTTCCCGGGCAATACCCAGGTTCTTCATCTCCATCTCAGTCAATGGGATCGGCTGTGATCCAGGTCCTACGAAACCGGTTACCCCTCTGGTGTTACGAACCACATACCATGTGTCATCATTCTGTATCATATGAATCAGCACATAGCCGGGGAACATCTTCTTGGATACGACTTTCTTCGCTCCGTTCTTCATCTCAACGACATCCTGAAGCGGAACGACAACTTCTAAAATCTGGTCTTGCAGCTTTCTGTTCTCGATTGTTTTTTCAATATTGGCTTTGACTTTGTTCTCATAGCCTGAATAGGTATGAACTACATACCACTTTGCTTCTGACATATTCGATTCTGACATATACTCACCCTTGTCCTTACTTTATTATTAGTTGGATGCCATATTGCAGTACCATGTCTAATATTGCAATCAGAATTCCCAAAACAACAGAAATAACAACGACTACTGTTGTTTCTTTCTTTAACTGCTCTTTGTCTGGCCAAACGATCTTATTAAATTCAGACTTCAGGGACTGAAACCAAGATGTACTCTTGGATGTACCTTTTTTTGTTTCTCCCATCTTATTCCTCCTATAATGTCTGACCGACTATTTTGTCTCTTTGTGCAGAGTGTGAGCCTTACAGAACTTACAATATTTCTTTGTCTCCATTCTGTCAGGGTGATTCTTCTTTTCCTTTGTCATGTTATAGTTACGCTGTTTGCATTCTGTACATGCCAATGTGATCTTTACGCGCACAACTTCCACCTCCATTTTATTTGTGTTTTAAGGCATAAAAAAAAGACCTCTTCCATCGCCACAATACTATAACACAAAGA
>JAUNBT010000147.1:0-2550 GCA_030526985.1 Lachnospiraceae bacterium
ATCTAAGACTCTGGAATTTTGCTAAATACGAGGGACAAAATGGCAAACTCGCTTGCGCTCAAACAAGTGCCATTTTGCCCCTCAACGCAAAATCCCATAGCCTAAGATCCCCTTTCCCTTTTTCAAATGCATTGTCAAACCCCACAGCAGACGCCGGGGCCGCTACGATATCTGGTCATTACTCAAGATTTCCTACTATTTCTGGTAACATACCGAACATAAATGTGGAATTATATACAATGTAACCCAATTTGTAGCATATAGTGTTTCTTACTATTTTTTGACTGGTTTGATAATGTAGAAGCCTTCTGTGCCCAAAGGGATTCGGTGGCGTTTGTGGAAGGTTTAGAACATCTTAGGGGGCGGGATTTTTGCGTTGAGGAGGGAAATAGACTTGTTTGAGCGTAAGCGAGTTGTCTATTTCCTTCCTCGTATTTAGCAAAAACCCCGCCCCATTAGATGTTCTTACCTTCTACAACAGTCACTGAATCCCTTTGGGCACAGAAGGCGTCCCACAATATCTCACCATCCAATAAAAAGCAAGAAACCTTACATATTCTTAATTGCAGCAGATAACATTAATTTAATCCTGTTAATCTGATTTACTTCACTGGCACCAGGATCGTAGTCAATGGCAACAATATTGGCTTCCGGGTGCTGTCTTCGGATTTCTTTGATAACACCTTTTCCGACTACATGGTTTGGCAGGCAGGCGAAAGGCTGGGTGCATACGATGTTTGGGGCACCGCTGTGAATCAGTTCTAACATTTCACCTGTCAGGAACCAGCCTTCTCCGGTCTGGTTTCCGAGGGAAACGAAAGGTTTGGCGTACTCTGCCAGCTGCTGGATATGTGCAGGTGGGTAGAAGTGGACGCTGTTTTCCAATGCCTTGCGCATGACATTTCGGTATTTTTCCAAAAACCAGATTCCAGTGTTGGACATCATGGCGGTGAATTTGGATTTTCCAAGATAGTCAGCTTTGAAATTGGTGTTGTAGAAGCTGTAGAATAAAAAGTCTAATAAATCAGGCATTACAGCTTCGGCACCTTCAGATTCCAGTAATTCGACTAAATGATTGTTGGCATCTGGAAGGAATTTTACAAGGATTTCTCCTACGATACCGACCCGGGGCTTTTTGATATCTAAGCGGGGGAGGTTGTCAAAATCGCGGATAATATCCTGAATGTTCCGGCTAAAATGAGAAAAGCTGGCTTTTTCTAAAGAATCCTGACATTTCTTTTTCCAGCGTTCGTGGAGAGCGTTGGTGCTTCCAGGTATTTTCTCATAAGGACGGGTGGCGTATACAACCCGCATAAATAAATCGCCGTATAGGACGGACTGAAGAACACGTTTTAACAGTGGAACGGTGAACTTAAATCCTTCATTTTTTTCTAAGCCCTGTACACTGATACTGATGACAGGAATATGGCCGTAGCCGGCATTTCTTAAAGCACGGCGGATGAAACCGATGTAGTTTGTGGCACGGCAGCCACCGCCGGTCTGGGTAATGGCGAGAGCTATTTTGTCAAGGTCGTATTTTCCTGACTGAAGGGCACTCATCATCTGGCCGATTACGATAAGGGATGGATAGCAGGCATCATTATTTACGAATTTTAATCCGGTATTTACTGCCTCTTTTCCCATCTCTGGCAAAATCTCTACGTTGTAGCCGGAATGCCGGAAAGCAGCCTGCAGCAAATCAAAATGAATCGGTGACATCTGAGGTAAAAGGATGGTATAATCTTTTGCCATTTCTTTGGTAAACTCGATTCGGTCAAAATTTGCCGGAACAGGTTTTGGCTCAATGTTTTGTTTGTGCCGTACTTTGATGGCGGAGAGGAGGGAGCGGATACGAATACGGGCAGCTCCCAAGTTGTTTACTTCGTCAATCTTTAATACCGTGTAAATGCGGCCGGACTGGGATAAAATATCATTGACTGCGTCTGTTGTAACAGCATCTAAACCACAGCCAAAGGAATTGAGCTGAATGACTTCTAGCTGTTTGTTCTTTTTCGCATAGTTTGCAGCGGCATACAGACGGGAATGATACATCCATTGGTCAGATACAATCAGTGGACGTTCTACATTTCCAAGGTGGCTGATGGAATCCTCGGAGAGGACGGCAACGCCATAGGAAGTCAGAAGTTCTGGAATTCCATGGTTGATTTCCGGATCAATATGGTACGGTCTTCCACATAGGATGATACCGGTTGTCCCTGTTTCAGCAAGGTATGCTAAAGTGTCTTCCCCTTTCTTTCGGATGTCTGCTTTTGCATTCTCCGATTCCCGATAAGCTTTGGAAAGAGCCTCTTTTACCTCCGCCTGGGTGATATGGTAGAGTGGAGATAATTCTGTGTAAAGACGTTTGGCAAGGACATCTTCGTTGTCCAATGCTAAAAACGGACTTATAAAGTGAATGGATTCATCTCTGAGCTCTTCTACATTGTTCTTAATATTTTCTGCGTAGGATGTGACAATCGGGCAGTTATAATGATTGTTGGCATCCTTTGTCTCGTTTTGTTCGTAAGGAATACAAGGATAGAAAATGTC
>JAUNBT010000147.1:2560-8272 GCA_030526985.1 Lachnospiraceae bacterium
AATTCCCTCTTTCAGAAGCCACATAATATGTCCATGGACTAATTTGGCTGGATAACATTCTGATTCACTTGGAATGGACTCGATTCCTAACTCATAGACCTTCCGGGAGGAGAGGGGAGAGAGGACAACTTTAAATCCTAATTCAGTGAAAAATGTGTGCCAGAGAGGATAATTCTCATAAATGTTTAAAACCCTTGGTATTCCGATGACTCCTCTTTTTGCTTCTTCTTCGGAAAGAGAGGTATAGCCAAAGAGACGGTCTAATTTGTATTTATAAAGGTTTGGAATATCGGATTTTGTCTTTGCCTTTCCAAGACCACGTTCACAACGGTTTCCTGTAATATAAGTTCTTCCGCCTGTAAATTTATTGACAGTCAAAAGACAGTTGTTCGTACAGCCTTTGCATCGGCGGATGGAAGTCGTATATTCCATTCCGAGAATATCTTCCATGGAGAGCATAGAAGTTTTTGTAAGCTCTTCGCTTCGCTCTCTGGCGATTAAAGCAGCACCAAAAGCGCCCATGATGCCGGCAATGTCCGGTCTGACGGCAGTGCGGCCGGAAATTCTCTCAAAGCTTCGAAGAACGGCATCGTTATAGAAAGTACCGCCCTGTACAACAATCTTTTTGCCGAGGCTCTTCGGATCAGTAAGCTTGATTACTTTTAAAAGTGCATTTTTAATTACAGAGTAAGCAAGACCGGCGGAAATATCACCCACCTGAGCGCCTTCTTTTTGGGCCTGTTTTACCTTTGAATTCATAAATACGGTGCAACGGGAACCTAAATCGATGGGGCTTTTTGCAAAAAGTGCCACTTTCGCAAAATCAGCTACACTGTAATTTAAAGAATTTGCAAATGTCTCAATGAAAGAGCCACAGCCGGAGGAGCAGGCTTCATTTAACATAACATTGTCCACGACACCATTTTTTATCTTGATACATTTCATATCCTGTCCGCCGATATCCAAGATACAATCGACCTCCGGCTCAAAAAAGGCCGCAGCATAATAATGGGCTATGGTTTCAACCTCGCCGAAATCCAAATCGAGAGCGGCTTTGATTAAAAATTCACCGTATCCTGTCGAACAGGAGGCAGCAATTTTTGCATCTTTTGGAAGAAGGGTATCGATTTCTTTCATGGCACGGATCGTTGTCTTTAAAGGGCTTCCATTGTTATTGCTGTAAAAGCTGTACAAAAGAGAACCGTCCTCCCCGACTAAAGCTACTTTTGTTGTAGTGGATCCGGCGTCGATTCCAAGATAGCAATCTCCATGATAGGTGGAAAGATCCCCCTTTACAACAGAAGAGCGGTTGTGTTCTTCCTGAAATGCAGCGTATTCTTCCTCACTGGAAAAAAGTGGTTTCATTCGTTCTACTTCAATATCTAACTTTATTTCATGATCAAATTTATGTAATAAATCACTAAGTGAGATGGAAATTTCTTCTTTTGCATTCAAAGCAGCACCGGATGCTGCGAATAAATGTGAGTGGTCAGGTGCAATAATGGCATCTCCTGTCAAATGGAGCGTGCGGATAAATGCTTCCCGCAGTTCGGAAAGAAAGTGGAGGGGACCACCTAAAAATGCCACGTTTCCCCGAATCGGTTTTCCACAGGCAAGACCGCTGATTGTCTGATTTACGACTGCCTGGAAAATAGAGGCAGAAAGGTTTGGTTTTGTAGCACCCTCATTGATTAATGGCTGTATATCTGATTTGGCAAATACGCCACAGCGGGCAGCGATTGGATAGATTGTGTCGTAATCCTTGGCATATTCATTCAGTCCGGTTGCATCTGTCTGTAAAAGGGAAGCCATCTGGTCTATAAATGATCCGGTTCCTCCTGCACAGACACCGTTCATACGCTGTTCGATTCCATTCGTAAAATAGATAATCTTTGCATCCTCTCCACCAAGCTCAATGGCTACATCGGTCTGAGGTGCATAATCGGTCAATGCTGTAGAAACACAGACAACCTCCTGGCAAAATGGGATAGAAAGGGCAGTAGAAATTGCCATACCTCCTGAACCGGTTACGGTAGGGTGAAGTTCTATATTACCTAATTGTTTATATGCTTTGTTTAATAAATCTGCTAAAGTTTCCTGAATATTGGCAAAATGGCGTTTATAATCGGAGAATAACATGTTATGGTTATCATCTAAAATAGCAATCTTAACGGTCGTTGAGCCAATGTCAATACCTAATGTATATTTCATATCGAACCTCCTTTTCTTAAAATAGAGAGCTGTTATTTCCTATTAAATAAGGCAACAACAGCTCAAAGCATAATTATTATAGGCGATATAAAGACAAAAATCAACACAAAGTTTCTTCCTTTTCCTCCATTTTGACAAATTCTGTTACCGTTTAGAGGCAAACGGGTAGAGGTAAATGTGAAAACCTTTGGTTGACCGAATGAAAAATCTTTGGTATATTTCTTGGAGAGAGAAAGGAGTCTTATATTATGAGTCAAAAACAAAAGGGAATTTGCTGTATCTTAGCTTCTGCCTTCTTTTTTGCCATTATGAATATGATGGTAAGGCTGGCTGGAGATCTGCCTTCTGTGCAGAAAAGCTTTTTCCGAAATTTTATTGCAATGTTATTTTCATTAGCTGTGGTTTTAAAAGAAAAGGACAGTTTTCATTTTCAAAAAAAGAACCTGCCGATTTTATTTCTTCGGGCATTTGCAGGGACGGTAGGAATTTTGTGTAATTATTATGCGGTGGACCATCTGGTTCTTTCTGATGCCACCATGCTCAATAAACTGTCACCTTTTTTTGTTATTATATTTTCCTGGCTTTTTTTGAAGGAAAATGTCAGCTTGTCCCAGGGACTTTCTGTTTTGATTGCCTTTGGTGGAAGTTTATTTATCATTAAACCAACATTTTCGAATGTTCATTTAGGTGCAGCATTAATCGGTGTACTGGGAGGATTAGGAGCAGGGATTGCATATACTGCGGTTCGCTATCTTGGAATGAAGGGTGAAAATAAGTCGTTTATTATCTTCTTCTTTTCTGCATTTTCCTGTGTGGTTACCTTGCCATTTTTAATTTTTGATTATCATCCAATGAGTTTTTCCCAGGTGGCATGTCTTCTTGGGGCAGGACTTGCAGCGGCAGGCGGTCAATTTGGAATTACCTATGCCTATACTTATGCACCGGGCAGAGAGATTTCTGTATATGATTATTCCATTGTGCTGTTTTCCGCTTTGTTAGGTTTTATTTTCTTACATCAGATTCCAGATCGGTACAGTGTGATTGGATATTTTATTGTATGCGGGATTGCAGTGTTCTCTTTTTTCTATGAGGGGAAAAAGGAAAAAGATGAGGCAGCTCTCTCCTGATTTGAGAAGAAATTGGTCACTTCTTCTTTTCTATGTTCATATATTGTAAAGAAGAAAGGAAAAGAGACTGTTCAATGGATTTTATAGAGTATGTAAAAATGTGTCAGGAAGATGAGGATTCAGAGGAGCGTCGGGAAAAGCTGTGCAGTGGACTTATATATAAGGTAGAAGCTGGAGATACTTTATACAGTATATCCAGGAAGTACGAATTACGGGTCAGGGATCTTATGCGGGCCAATCCTTTTGTAAACGTTTATAACCTGCAAATTGGAGAGGAACTTTGTATTCCGGTGGCACCGGGAAACAAACCGGTGGAAGGAGCCAGACCCTATGTGGTGAAAAAAGGAGATACGATTCTTTCTATTTTGGAAGAAAACAAGCTGGATTTTGAAGAACTTGCCAGATTAAACCGAAGTGTGGCGGTACTTACTCTTCTTCCCGGAACGATTCTTCTCCTCCCGACAAAAGTGGAACAGGAAAATGAGAACTTAATACAAAATTAATGAAATCTTTTTTTTATATAGTTTGACAAAAAAAATAAACAACTTTATAATGAAATTATGATTGGAAACCCCCGAAGTCTTTTGGCGATTCATTCGAAAGGAAGACTTCGGATTTTCAAGTAGAAAAGGAGGAGTGCAGATGATTCGTATTTTTAGAACAATTGATGATTCGATTCATCAGATTAACGAAATACAGGATGGATGCTGGGTGGCACTCACAGCACCACAGGCAACAGAGCTTTTAGAGATTTCGAATGAATATAATATTGATATCGATCATTTAAGAGCACCGCTGGACGAAGAAGAACGTTCCCGTATTGAAGTAGAAGATGAGTATACGTTGATTATTGTTGATATTCCTGTTACAGAAGAGAGAAAAGAACAGGAATATTTTGTTACCATCCCTTGCGGGATTATTTTGACGGAGGACAAGATTTTTACGATCTGTCTGGAGGATACACCGATTCTTTCTGTTTTTATGGATGGACGTGTTAGAAACTTCTGGACCTATAAGAAGACAAGATTTATTTTGCAGATTCTTTATCGCAATGCAAGTATGTATCTGCAATACTTAAGAATTATTGATAAGAAAAGTGATGAAGTGGAGAAGAGACTTCATATTTCCCAGCAGAATCGGGAGTTGATACAGTTATTAGAATTAGAGAAGTCTCTTGTTTATTTTACCACTTCTCTTCGTTCCAATGAGATGGTATTCGAGAAGATGCTGAAAAATGATGTAATTAAACAGTATCCGGAAGACGAAGAACTCTTAGAGGACGTTATTATTGAGAACAAACAGGCGATTGAGATGTCTAATATATACAGCAACATTTTAAGTGGAACGATGGATGCATATGCCTCTGTTATTTCCAACAACTTAAATATTGTGATGAAAGTGTTAGCAGTTATTACGATTGTAATGTCCATCCCGACGATGATTGCCAGTTTCTATGGCATGAACGTGGCGGGAATTCCATTTTCCGACCATCCCGCCGGCTTTTGGATTGTTGTTCTGATTGCTTTATTTGTCACATTGATTGGCGGAATTATTTTAGGTAAGAAAAAGATGTTTTAACCGTTTCTAAAAACAGTGAACAAAATGAGAAAAAGACTGGAGTTTTTATATGAATTTTTTAGACAAGCTGGAACGAAAGTTTGGCCGATATGCAATTCACAATTTATCAAGATATTTAATTATCCTTTACGTACTAGGGGCGATAGTAAATATTTTTTCAGGGGGTACAATATATAATGCTTATTTATCCCTGAATCCTTATATGATTCTCCATGGTGAGATCTGGAGAATCTTTACGTTTTTGATTGCAACACCGACGAGTAACTTGATTTTTTTGATTTTTGTACTTTTATTTTATTATAATATTTGTGCGGAATTGGAGTACCATTGGGGAGACTTTCGTTTTAATATGTATATTTTAGTGGGAGTACTCGGAACGATTTTAGCGGCATTTTTACTTTATTTCATTACAGGGTCAGGATATATTTCCATGGATACTTATTATCTTAATCTGTCCTTGTTTCTTGCTTATGCGGCAAGTTTTCCGGATGCGACGTTTTATCTTTATGCAGTAATTCCGGTAAAGGCAAAGTGGCTGGGGATTTTAGATGGAGTACTTTTACTTTATTCTTTTATCAGCGGTGGCATGTCAACGCGGGTTGCGGTTATCGTGGCAATGCTTAATTTTCTGTTGTTTTTCTTTGCAACAAGAAATTATCATAAATACTCTCCGAAACAGGTAAAACGGAGAAAAAGTTATATTAAAGAAGTGAAGACCGGCACTAGTGGTACCAGACACCGGTGTCATGTATGTGGAAGAACAGAATTAGATTATCCTTCTTTGGAGTTTCGTTAC
>JAUNBT010000148.1 GCA_030526985.1 Lachnospiraceae bacterium
CTTAAATAAAGCGGCATAAAGGCTTCCGGATGATCAATGGGAAGCTTGACTAAGTAGTTGTCATCGACAGGAATATCAGTGGAGAAACTAATTCCATCGCCGGAAGAAATATGCAGTTGGGCAGAAGTCCAATTGGTGACATAGGTTAGTTTCGGAGATATATTTGCACTGGTAAACATATTCTTTACTGCAGTGTCCAGATTGGAAGTCGGGTCAATCGCAATAATTGTTTCATTGCGGATATCTTCTATCGTAACAAAATCTTTTTTTGCCAGAGGGTGCCAGCGGGGAACGATTAAAATAATCTTCTGGGTGGCAAACTGGCGGGATTCTATGTTAGAAGATAATTCATTGCAGGAGATTACAAGATCACATCGTCCCCGGAGCAGAAAATCTCTAAGATCTGTCCAGTTATGATATACTTCAAAATTCAGTTTGATATGGTTATCCGGATTGTCTGTCTTAAATTGATGAATCAGATAGGGAACCGTAGTCAGTGCAACACTGAAAAAGAAAGCAATCTTTACTTTTCCATAGAGAGGACTCTTTAAACTTTCAATCTCATTTTTTCCTTCGTCCAATGATAGTAGAGCATTTTCCACAAAAGGAAGAAAAGCCTGGCCATAGTCGCTTAAGGTAATTGTCTTATTATTATATCGGATAAACAGGGGAACCCCCAATTCTTTCTCCAGTTCATGAATCGCATAGCTTAAACTTGACTGGGCTACATAGAGGTTGTTTGCCGCTGCTGTAAAATGACGGGTCTTAGCCACTTCACGAAAGTACATTAACTGCATTAATGTCATCTTATTCTTCTCCCTTCCTGTTTTATCATCTTTATTTGATATTTTTTACATGTTTGAATTATTTTATCATTAAAATGACAATCCGTCCATAGAAAAAGTTTGATAGGATTATTCGATTTTCACAATCGAATACAGGTATTTTTTATTTCCTTTGTTATGTTTTATAATTAGTACAAGAGCTGATGAGAGAGTTACTTGATGGGAGTGGCATGATAAAAACAAAGCAAAATAGCTTTTGAGTCAGCGTCATTTGGCCGGATGACATAACAAAAGAAAGTATGGAGGTTATTTATGAGTAGCACAGTTAAAAAGAATGAATTTGCTCTAGCGCTTGTAATTGGTGTTATTGCAACAGAACTTTGTCAGCAGGCATCGTTTATTGTATTACCGGCACTGAACAGTCTTTCTGAATATTATAGTGATGTACCATTCAGCCAGATTCAGTTGATTACCACACTGGTGTATCTTGGGATTGTTCCATTTTCCATTATCTCCGGTATGGTCGCAGGAAAGTATATTAAGTACAAACATCTTGCAATCTTATCCTGTTTGATTATTTTAGCAGGCGGTCTGTTTCCGGTTTTGGTAAGAGATAACTTTACACTGATTTTAGCATCCCGATTTGTCTGTGGTATTGGACAGGGGCTTGCATATCCATTGTGTAATGCGTTGATTACCCGTACCTTTAAGGGAGATCTTCAAAGTAAGATTCTCGGTATCGGTGTTGTTGTATTGAATCTTTCCGGGGTATTTTATCAGATGGTTTCCGGATGGGTATGTGATATCAGTGTCCACTATATCTGGTTTGTTCATTTAGTACTTGTAATTCCAATCGTTCTTATGATTTTCCTTTTAAAGGAACCGGAGGACGCAGTGGAAGAAAAAGATGGACAGACAGTGAATGTTGTATCGGATAAACCTCATTTTTCCATGAGAATTATTGCAATCTGTGCTGGATTCGGATGTTGGTTTATTGCACTTTATTCTGTATCCCTTAATATGTCTTCCATCATTGCCTACAATGAGATTGGAACATCAGCAACAGCTGGTATGGCAGGATCGGCAAACTCAGTGGCAGGTATTGTAGCCGGAGCAGTCTTTGCCTTTTTATTCCGCCATCTGAAAAAATTTGTACTTCCCGTGGGAATCGCAGCAAGTGTAATCGGGCTTGGCCTTTGCGGATATGCGACAAACGTTCCTATGGTTATCATCAGTCAGTTTTGTGTTGGATTCGCAACCTTTACAGTATCTACCACAATCGCCCATGATTTTGGAGCAATCGTAGCACCGGATGGACTTACCCTTGCGAATGGAATTTTGGCAGCCGTATGGAATTTCAGTGCATTTTTAAGTACTTACTTTATTGCAGCAATTACAAATATTACAAAGAGCGATAACCCTGCAACACCAGTCCGGATGGGCATGTGGGTTGCACTCATTGTCGGAGTGATCTGGACCGTATTCCGTCTGGCCCGCCCGAAAGAGTTAGAACCGTAAAAATAGAAAAACTTAACTTATGGAAACAAAGAAATCACATATATTTTAAAACACCGGATTACGGTAGTTGAAAGGAGTAAAGAACTATGAAAGCAAAAATGTTAGAGGGCAAAGTTGCAATTATTACAGGTATCAGCTATGGAATGGGTACATCTATGGCAGAGGTTTTCTTAGAGGAAGGTGCAAAGGTTGTTGGAACAGCCAGAGGACAGGAAAAGCTTGATAAAGTCGTAGCAGAATTAAAAGCAAAGGGATTTAATGATATTGTTGGTGTTGCAGCAGATATTGCCTCCACAGAAGATACAGTAAAAGTATTTAAAACAGCAGTTGAAACCTTCGGCGATATTGATATTGTAATCAATAATGCAGGGATTGGCGAGATGACTATGATTGATGAGCTATCTGACGAATGGATGGACCACATTTTTGAGACAAATCTTGGAGGACCAATGAGATATACAAGAGAGGCTTTAAAATATTTCATGCCAAAAAATGACGGTGTTATCATCAACATCTCCTCTGTAAACGGAACAAGACCTTTCTGTGGTGCAACCTATTGTGCAACAAAAGGTGGCGTAAATACATTTACAAAGAATGTTGCAATGAGACTTTCCGGAACAAATATCAGAATTAATGCCGTAGCACCTGGTTCAACTGTAACGCCAGCACATCTTGAGAATCTTGCCGGTGAGCAGCCTGGTGGTGGCGAGTACTTAAAGCACAGCGGACACTACGTATACTTCCCTGGACCAGAATGTGAGCCAAGAGATCAGGCTTATGCATGTCTGTATCTTGCAAGCGACATGGGTAAAGCAGTAAAAGGACAGGTCCTTCAGGTCTGCAACGGTGCATTCTTATAAAAGATGCATTATGAGGTCAAATGCATTTTGACTCATACATTAAAAATAAAAATTCGAATGGATAGAAGATGCGTCGTGCAGAGTCACGGCGCATCTTAAACACATTTATTTTCAGAAAAGGAGAAACAATCACATGAAAGCATTTCGTTATGATACCCAGACATGTGTATACTTTGGAAAAGGATGTCTGAAAGAGAATGCAGATAAAATAAAAGCGCTAGGAGAAAAGGCAGTTGTAGTAACAACCCAATTTATTGAAGGCTGTGAAAATAGAGCACTTGCCGATGTAGAAGGGATTTTAAAAGAATTAGAAATCGAATACAAAGTGTATGACCACGCAGAAGAAAATCCTTCGGTAGAAAGTATTATCGATATTTATAATTCTTTAGAGGGCTTTGTACCTGACTTTGTGTTTGGCGTTGGCGGAGGTTCTGCCATGGACTCTGCAAAATCACTTGCCCAGTATATCAATGACGGACCAGGAGACCCGTATCAAATCTTTTTCTGGCCGGGGAAATTGTTGAATAATTATAAAAATATGTGTGATATTCCGGTCCTCACTGTACCGACTACAGCAGGAACCGGATCAGAAGTAACCGGTGGTGCAGTTTTGACAAGAGCCGATAAAGATACAAAAGAATCCCAGAACATGTGGTTATATCCGGAGATTTCTTTTGTAGATCCATCTTACCTTGCAGGCTCTCCTCAGTTCCTTTTAGATACGGGAGCAATCGATGCACTTGCCCACGGAGTGGAAGGATATCTTCACAAAGATACGAATATTATGAATCAGGCAATATCCGATGCAGCATTTGGCCTGTTTGCCGAATTTAAAGATCATCTTTTAGCAGGAACGATGACAGAAGAAGATTATGAAAAGATGAGCCAGCATGCGTTAATGCAGGGAGTTGCTTTCCAGCAGACCTGTACATTGGTTCCTCATGGACTAGGATATCCACTTTCCCATTATAAAGAAGTGTGTCATGGACTTGCCTGTGGTATTTTCCTTGGAGAATATTTAAAAGCATTCAAAGACCAGTCACTGGTTCAGCCGATTGTTGAAAAATGTGGATTTAAGGATGCAGCTTCATTTGCAGATTATGTAAGAGAGCTTACGAACCGCGATGTAGATATCGAAGTGACAGAAGAGGAACTTCAAAAATGGACGGACATGTTCATGAATCAGCAAACCTGGCGCTTAGAAGCAAACCCGGAAGAACTTACAAGAGATGATATTTACAATCTGTTTAAAGTATCTCTTGCAAAATATTTGGTCTAAGTTTGTTAAATTTAAGACAAGGAGAGAATAAGATGGGAAAAACATATGAACATTTATTTACACCCCTTAAAATAGGAAAAAGACTTACCGTAAAAAACCGTTTTGCTGTTGCGGCAATGGGAACCGGTGATATGCAGGGTACTCGTGGAGAGTACCCGAATAATACGATTGAATATTATATCGAGCGGGCCAGAGGCGGTTTTGGACTGATTGTTCTTGGCAGCGTGGTTGTCGATATGGAAGCTCAGAAACCAGATTTAATTAACGGTGTCGTTCCTCCTTCCTATGCACCGGGAAAATGGCGTGAAAGTGCCTGTCGTCTGACCCAGAGAATTCATGCATATGGCGCTAAAACATTTATGCAGGTTGGATTTGGTCATGGACGTATGAAACCGGGACAAAAGACACCATCCCCAATCCCACGATATGGAAATCCGGATGAAATCTGTGAGCAGATTACACCAGAAGAAATTGAAATCAAGATCAAATACATGATTAAGACAGCAAAAATGGCATATGATGCCGGATTTGATGGAGTAGAAGTCCATGCTATGCATTGGGGATATTTGATGGACCAGTTTGCAATGGCAATCAGTAATCAGAGGGATGACGAATACGGCGGAACTTTAGAAAAAAGACTGACTGTTCCAAGAAAAATTGTTGAGGGAATCAAAAAAGAATGCGGAGAAAACTTCCCAGTCTCTATCCGTATGGGAATGAAATCCTGGATTAAAGGTTTTGGACAGGCTTCTCTGGATGGTTCCGATGAAGCCGGAAGAACAATCGAAGAAGCCTGTGAGATTGGAAGATTGTTAGAAAGTTACGGATATGATATGCTGGATGTAAATTCCGGTATCTATGATTCTTTCTATTACTGTGTATCACCTGCCTATATTAAAAAAGGCTATAATTTAGCCCTTTCCAAACAACTGAAAGAAGCAGTGTCGATTCCTGTTTATGTAGCAGGAAGAATGGATGATCCGGATATGGCTGAGCAGGCCATCATCAATGGTGAAGCAGACGGCATTGCTCTTGGAAGAGCATCTTTGGCAGATCCATTTTATGTCCAGAAGCTACAGATGGGAAAACCGGAGAAAATCCGTCCTTGTATTGCCTGTGGAAACTGTATGGCGTCTGCATTTAACACAGGTTCCGCAACCTGTACAGTAAATCCGGAAGGAATGAAAGAGGGACTCTATCCTGTGACAAAGGCAATTCATCCTAAGAAGGTTGTCATAGTCGGAGGCGGTGTCTGTGGTATGGAGGCAGCCAGAAATGCAGCAGTGAGAGGCCATCAGGTCGAAATCATAGAGCGGGATAATAAGCTTGGCGGAAGATTGGAAGACGCCGGTGTACACAGCTTTAAAGAGAGTATCCGCGATTTAAATGACTGGTATCGAAATGAGATTTCAGATTTGGGAATCAAAGTCAGCTTAAATACAGAGGCAACCCCAGAACTTTTAAAGGAAAAGGGATGTGATACCGTTATTTTTGCCGTTGGTTCTGAGCCATTAATGCCATCAAAAATTCCTGGAATCGACAGTGAAAAAGCAGTGGCATGTACGGACGTACTTCTTGGAAAAAAAGAAGTTGGCAAAAAAGTAGTTATTGTCGGCGGCGGTTTAGTCGGCGCTGAGATGGCTTATGATATGGCAAAAGAGGGAAAAGAAGTTTGTCTGGTGGAGGCACTTTCTGATATCTGTGCAAACGATCCAAACGGAGTTCCATTCTGGGTAAGAAATATGCTGAATGAGCTTTTAGATTTTTATCATGTGGAGAAAAAGATGGGTCACCGGTTAGAAAGTATTAACGAAAAAGGTGCTGTTCTTTTGGATTCGGATGGAAATCAGAAAGAAGTGGAAGCAGATGATGTCATTATTGCAATCGGTTTTTCTGCCCGTCCTTCCATTGCAAATGAATTAAATGGATGCGGCATTGAGACTTATGATATTGTGGCTGGTAATGGAATAGGAAGTATTACAACCCAAATCAGCGATGCATACGAAGTGACAAGAAAATTATAAGGAGTGTAAAAATGGTAGATTTTAATTTTCATTTATCAACAGAGATTCATTTTGGAAAAGGAATTCTAAAAGAACTTCCGGAAACTATTTTAAAATATGGAAAGAAAGTATTTTTCCTTTACGATGAGATTCCGGCTCAGGCAACAGGTGCCTACGAGCTGATTCATTCTATGTGCGAGGAAAATGGTATTACAATCACAGAATTTACCGGAATCGAGCCAAATCCAAGACATACTACCGTAGATAAAGCAGTGGCACTTTGCAAAGAAAATGGGGCAGACTGTATCATCGCTCTCGGCGGAGGAAGCACCATCGATTCTGCAAAAGCAATGAGCTTTTCCGTATTTCATGATGGAAGCTGCTGGGATTTCTTTGAGAGAAAAGTGCTGGTGGAAAAAGCACTTCCGATTATTACGATTCCAACAATCGCAGCAAGTGGTTCCGAAGTATCTAACGTAACCGTTATGGCAAATTATGAGGAACATATTAAAAAAGATTACAGAACAGAGTTAGTCCGTCCGGCAGCTGTATTTGCAGATCCGACTTATACCTATTCTGTTCCGAAATTCCAGACCGCTTGTGGTATTGTGGATATTATGTGCCATTCCTATGAAGGATATTTCAGCAAAAGTGAAGGAAGTATCCAGGATGGATTTTCTGAAACATTGCAGAAAGCCTGCATCGAAAATGGACGCAAGGCGATGCTCTGCCCAAGAGATTATGAAGCAAGAGCCCAGCTTTTATGGGCAGCCGAGCTTGCCATCACACATCTGGCAGACCAGGGACGTAATTTCGTTGGAAATATCCATTCCACAGATTCTGTTTTAAGCGGATATGTAAGTATCCCACATGGAGCTGATATCGCCATGGTTTCCCTTGCCTGGTTTAAATATTCCTTAAATGACAGCACGGTTTCCCGCTATGCAAGATGGGGCAAAAAAGTGTGGGGCATTGACGGAAATAAAGAGGATTATACGATTGCAAGAGAGGCAATTGATAAATATGAAGCATTCCTTGTAGAATTAGGATTGCCAACCAGACTTTCTGAGCTGAAAACAAAAGTGGAAGAGGAATCTCTTCCGGAAGTAGCGAAAAGATTGTTCCCGATTGTAGATTCTATGGCATGGTTTAAACCGGTAGAGAACGAAGAACAGCTTTTAGACTTTATTAAGCTTGCATACTAGTTATTATTCCAGCTGTCGAAGGAGGAAAGCCTGATATGAAGTCATTTCGCTATAACACACAGACCTGTGTATATTATGGAAGAAACAGTATCAAAGAACATGAGAATATATTTTGCGACTACGGGACCAGTGCTGTTGCCGTTTCCAGTAAATTTGTAAAAGGCTGTAAAAACTATGCCAAAGACGATGTGGTGGAGGTTTTTGAAAAATACGGTATCGATTACAGGATACTCGAAGACGTGGTAGAAGATCCGCCCGTAGAAAATATTGTTGCCATGTACGAAAAGTTAGATGGATTTATCCCGGACTATGTTGTGGGAATCGGTGGTGGCGCAGCCCTCGATGCCGCCAAGGCATTAGCCATGCTGATTAAAAATCAGGGAAAAGATCCATACAAGGTGTTCTATGGTCCTGGTGCACCGATGAATAATTTTAAAAATATATGTGACATCCCGGTGTTTGCTGTTCCCACAACGGCCGGCACCGGATCGGAAGTAACCGGAGGAGCGGTACTTACCAGAGCGGACAAAAATACAAAAGAGGCAATGTATATGTGGTACTATCCGGAAGTTTCTTTCGTGGACCCAAGAT
>JAUNBT010000149.1 GCA_030526985.1 Lachnospiraceae bacterium
ATTTGTGGTTTAAGCTTTCCGCCACAAAGCTTGAAAAAGTTCCAAACGAATCCCTAAAGAAAGCGATGGATTATATTTTGCAAAACTACAGTAAAAATCTGACTCTAACAACAGTTTCTGAATATGTTCATCTAAACCCGAATTATTTGTCCACTCTTTTTACCAGCCAGTTAAAATGCTCCTTCCGGGAATATCTTACAAAAATCCGGATTGAAGAAAGCAAGCACCTTCTGAAGAAATCCAATATGGGAATATTAGAAATAGCCCTGACTGTCGGATTCGAAAGCCAGAGCTACTATTCCCGGGTATTCAAAAAGCTTGTCGGATTAAGTCCAAAAGCATATCGGAACCGGGTTGATCTTAATGAAATTTTTTAGTGATATTTCTTAACCTGTTCGTTAATCAGATCCTGATCTTCAAAATAGTTAATCTTCATTGCAGATTTTACCTCAGATAAAGTCTGGGCTGCAATCTCCCTTGCCGCATCACTGCCTTCTTTTAAGATGCGGTAAATCTCAGGGATATCCTTCTCAAATTCTTTTCTCCGTAAACGGATAGGCTCTAATTCTTCCTGAAGGATATTGTTTAAGAATTTCTTCACCTTCACATCACCAAGTCCACCTCTCTGGTAATGGCCTTTTAACTCACCTAAATTAGCATAATCCGGAAGATACCGTTCAAAGTGTTCTTCCTTACAGAACGCATCCAGATAAGTAAATACTGTATTCCCCTCTAAATGTCCTGGATCGCTAACCTGAAGATGGGTTGGATCTGTATACATACTCATTACTTTCTTTCTCACATCATCGGCAGAATCCGCAAGATAGATACAGTTGCCAAGAGATTTGCTCATCTTTGCCTTGCCGTCTGTTCCAGGAAGTCGCATACATGCTTCTGTCTCTGGAAGAAGTGCATCCGGCTCAACAAGAACTTCATCGTAAACAGTATTGAACTTTCGAACAATCTCACGGGTCTGTTCAATCATCGGAAGCTGATCATCACCTACCGGCACAGTAGTTGCCTTAAATGCTGTAATATCTGCTGCCTGACTGATTGGATAAGTAAAGAATCCAACCGGGATACTTGCTTCGAAATTTCTCATCTTAATCTCACTTTTTACGGTAGGATTTCTCTGAAGTCTTGAAACAGTGACAAGATCCATATAATAAAAAGTCAACTCGCAAAGTTCAGAAATCTGTGACTGGATAAAAAGAATGGATTTCTTCGGATCCAGTCCACAGGATAAATAATCTAATGCTACCTCGATAATATTCTGACGCACCTTCTCAGGATTTTCAATATTGTCTGTCAATGCCTGTGCATCGGCAATCATAATCATCGTTCTTTTATAATCTCCAGAATTTTGAAGGTCTACTCTTCTCTTTAATGAACCTACATAATGGCCAAGATGAAGTCTTCCTGTCGGTCTGTCGCCTGTTAAAATAATTTTTTCCATATTGCCTGTTCTCCTTCGGACGATTTATCGTAAGGTTACCCTTATATTTTTGATACAGAGTTCAAAACTACTGAACCCTCGAACATTGATTATACCACAAAAGCCCAAATGGTTACAATATGTATTACGAAAATATTTCTTTTTACGTAACAGTTCAGCCTTTGGCTGAACTGTTACCTTTTTACAGGCGTAGTTACAACTTTTTTTACAGCATTTTCTTTACGATTTCAGCAACTTTATGTCCTAAGATTTCATGCTGGTCTGCTGGAAGATGCAGTCCATCCTCTTTGCTGCTGTGAATTATGGTCCCTGCATCAAAATACTCTACACCATAGGTTTTTGCGACCCCTTCAAAATATGGCGGCATTTTTTTCGATTTTTCTACATTTCCTTCAAACATATCTGCAAAAACACCGTTTTGTACATCACATCTAGTCCAGTTTCAACCATCCTCCGGCTCTTTCGACTGCACGGCTCCACATGGTAATTAGTTCTTTTCTTTTTTCTTCTATGATGGATGGCTCAAAAGATTTTTCCACTCTCCAGAAATCGCACACTTCCTCTACCGTATCCCAATAACCTACTGCAAGTCCTGCCATATAGACGCCGCCAAGACAAGTCGTCTCTGTAATTTCCGGCCGCTCAACCGGTACACCTAAAATATCTGCCTGGAACTGCAGCATAAAATCGCTCTTTGCTCCACCGCCATCTGCCCGAAGCCGGGTGAGCTTCGTTCCAGATTTTTTCTCCAACATCTCGAAAGAATCCCGTACTTGAAAAGCCATCGATTCTAAGGCGGCTCTTGCAATATGCCTTTTATCTGCTCCACGGGAAAGGCCGATGATGGTTCCCCTTGCATAAGAATCATAATAAGGAGCTCCAAGGCCAACAAATGCAGGGATAAAATATACACCCATATTGCTTTCTGCCTGTAATGCCAGTTTTTCTGCTTCATCCGATGTATTTATGATTCCAAGGCCATCTCTGAGCCACTGGATTACCGCACCGGATACGTCAGCCATTCCTTCCAGACCATAATTCACTTTATTCCCCATTGTATAAACAACGGGAGAAAAAATACCGTCAGACGGTTCGATATACCGTTCTCCCGTATTCATTACGATGAAAGAACCCGTTCCATATGTATTTTTCGCTGTTCCTGGTTTTAGACATCCCTGTCCAATCGCTGCTGCCTGCTGATCGCCTAAAATACCACAGATTGGAAGACTTTCTCCAAAGAATTCTTCCGGTTTTGTATAGGCATAAACCTCGCTTGAGGTTCTGATTTCCGGCAGAATATGTCTTGGAATCCCCAATGTATTTAACAGCTTTTCATCATAATCTAATGTCCGTGCATTTTGAAGAAGGGTTACAGAATTATTGGAATGATCTGTCACATGGGCTTGTCCACCGGATAATTTCCACACCATCCAGGTATCTATCGTTCCATACAAAAGGCGCTCATCTTCCACACCTTGTCTGACCTCCTCATTATTCTCCAAAAGCCATGCAATCTTTGCAGCCGAGTCATTTGGAAGAATAATCATACCAGTTCTTCTGACTAAGTCCTCCCCGTCCAATTCTTCCAGCCGTTCACAGATGGAAAGATTTCTTCGATCCTGCCATACAATTGCACGGCAAACCGGGATTCCTGTGTTTTTATCCCAGAAAACTGTAGTTTCCCTCTGATTGGCAATCCCGATTCCCGCAATCTGTTTTGGAGAAATTCCAGCTTTTTTAATTGCCTCTCCCACCATTTTAAGGGTTGTATCATAGATTTCCATCGCATCGTGTTCTACCCATCCGTCTTGAGGAAAATACTGGGTAAATTCGCTGTAAGCGGCTGCAACTTCCTTACTGCTTTTATCAAAAAGCATTGCTCTCGTTCCTGTTGTTCCAATGTCTAAACCCAACATATATAGTTTCATAACTGCCTCCCTTTCTTCTTTCCCTATTGTTCTATCTTCTCAGCCAAAGTGCGGCTGTAGACGATTCTTCCTTCTTTTATAGTCATTTCCACTGCAATGTCCTTAATCTGATCCCCCCGAACCAGATATGGATTTGCCGATAACACAACCAAATCCCCCATTTTACCAAGCTCTATGGAACCCTTTTTCTTTTCCTCAAAAGCACTATATGCCCCATCGATTGTAAACATTCTTAAAGCCTGACCGACTTTGACCCGGTGTTCCGGATAAGGATGATTCACTGCTGCATGGATTCCCAAAAGAGGATCCATTGGTGTTACATTGGAATCGGAGCCGCCTGCCACTGTAATTCCATATTCCAAAAATAACCGGTTTGGATAAGCCTTCCTCTCCCGTTCTTTTCCGGTTCTTATCTGATATACGCTGCCCGGTCCACCTCTCAGATAGGAAAATGCCGGCTGGGTAGAGATAATAATATGATTCTTTGCAGCCCTCTCAATATCCCGCTCATCGCAAAATCCAAAATGTTCTATCCGAAATCTTGCATCTGTCTGAGGATATTTTTCGACTGCTTTTTCATAGCAGTCAAGTACCTGCCGGATCCCTTTTTGTCCAATGGCATGAAATCCGCATTGCAAATGATTTTTCAAAGCTTTTTCTATAAATGCTGTCATAAATTCGTCTGTAAAATACAATTTTCCACAGGTGTCTGGCTGATCTGCATATGGTTCATCAAACGCTGCTGTCCTAGAACCAATTGAACCATCTGATAAAAGGTCTGTACCGATTCTTGGAAGTCCTCTTTCTATGACCTGATCAATCTCTAATGTATCCCAGTAAAGGACAAAATCGACGTCATTTTCTTCTTCTAGATCATAAAAGACTGAAATATCCTGGTCAGAAAACATTTCTCCGCCTTCCATAGCATGAATTGTTGTAATTCCTTTTTTTAGTGCCTCTTTTTCTACGCTCTTAACAGCACTTTTCCGCTGTTCCTTTGTCATATGCTGGTTAAAATAATTTCTTGCTTTCTGATTTGCCTCCTCATGCATTCTGCCGTTTGGATTTCCGTTTTCTTCTCGTCCGAGACCTTTTTCTGTACCGGATAAACCAATTTCATCATACGCTTTCTGGTTTAGGACTGTGTAATGAAGTCCCCGGTCAATTAAGTATACGCCTCGGTCAGGAAAACATTCTGTCAATTCCTGTAGGGAAGGGGGCCTTTTTTCCGACAGTTTCGATTCATCCAGTCGGACACCGCAAATCCATCCCTCTGTCTTTTTTTTGCCCTCTTCTTTTAATGCCGAAAGTACTTCTTTTACAGAGCGGCAGGAATAGAGGTCCGTCCCGATTGAAGCCAGACCGGTTCCCATAACATGCACATGACAGTCATGAAGACCAGGCAAAATAGTTTTTCCAGGAAGATCCATGACCTGAATCTTTTTTTCTTCTGCTAATTTTTTTATGAAATCTCTGCTGCCAATCTGGCTGATGATTCCATCTTCGATTATCACGCCTTCGCTCATGACATCCTTTGAATCCATTGTAATTACCATGTCACAGACAAAAGCAATCGTCTCTTTCTTTTTTTTCAAATGCTCCTCCTTCTTTCCGTTTCTTCTATGTCCTTATGGATAGTATCCATATCTTGACCGTGTGAAAACTCTACTAATAATTTCCGGTCTGTCACTGCACAGGCAGTCACTCCCTGTTCCAAAGTGTGCTCAATGATTTCTCTGTTTACTCCCAGCCCCCCGCCATAACTGGAACCGTACAACTTTTTAAAAGCTTTTGGTACACAACATCCGGTATGGTCATCGGCATTGCAACAACCGCATCCGGTTTGTTACTGTAGATATTTTGAATTGTCGATGCCAAAGAGCTGGAATCTACCAGAAATGTCCCCAAAATCGACAAAATTCCTTCCTCTTTAATCATACGGATATTCTGTAATTTCATTGTTATAATCGAATCCACACCAATTCTTTTCAGATAATGAATCCCGGCTTCGTCTTTTGAAATGCCTTTAATTGAATCAATATGGAGCATTACCGTTTTCTTACGCTTGTGAAGATAATCCACCAGTTTGGCAATGGAATTAATATCTCCTACTTTTACCATCACACAGGGGTAAGGCAATTTTTCCGCTGCATATTTTAAAGCTTCTACGGAAGCTGCGGAAGGGATAATCTTCGATTCCCTTAAAAGTATATCTAATCTACATTCCATCCTGTTCTCCTGTTAAGCTTTCTTTATATGAAAAATGCCCACAAAATATAATGCCATCCTCTCAACAATATCTGGCATTATATTTTGCGGACATCACATCTACTCAAGTCCTAAATTTTCTATTAATATTTTATCAAACTTTCTGATAATTGTCAAATGTTTTTGTATAAAATTCACAATCACAATTCAAAATCTGTTACGGTTTACAGCGACCACAAGGTTCATAGCCTTCTTTCTCTAATTCTTCTTTTGTTCCGGTATATTCTTTGCGGTTCTTTTCTTTTGTCTCCTTTACACTAGAGCAGGAAGGAAGATGATATTTTTTTGTATTGGTATTCAGGATATAGGTCGTTTCTGTTTTATCTTCTGTGAGAGCAACGGCCGTATCTTCGTCCGCTTCTTCACTCTCCCCGGTCTCATAGTCGATGGAAATACCCGGCTGCACATTATAAACAAAAACATTATAACAGATTCCCTCACCTTCATCCTCCACGGATTCTGCCTCCATCTGTACTCCAGACACCACCAGATTATCTCCTTCGTAGACAGGAGTTACCCGGTACAAAACATGGTTCCCTGTCTCTTCTATGTAATCGGCAGTCATGTCCTCAAATGGCAGCATCCCATCTACATTCATATATCTGGTTCCTGTAATCAGGTTCTCTTCATTGGCATTTTCCCCGGTAAGTTGATAACCAATCAGATGACAGCGGTTATACAGATACATACCGTCTATATTGTCATATTTTACAGTGTGCCATCCGGTAGGCTTCACCTGTCCAATCTTTCCTCTCTCTTCCGTCGGCATCAAATCTTCTCCGATATTGGCTATTGCTGTCTGGCATCTTCCCAGTTCATCTAATTCACCGTACTCCTCATAGGATTCCTCAGTCAATTCACTGCTGGAAAAATCCGGATTATTGTCATTAATGATTACATAAGGTTCCCCTGTATATTCTGGAATTTCATCTATATTATCAGACGACAGCTGACCAGATATGCTGACACTCTCTCCGCCGCCGGACTGATTTATGCTTTGGGTATTGTTCTCACTGCATCCAAAAACATTAAAGCTGATCGTAAACAGCAGGATAACATTTATCATCCATCGTAGAACTTTTTTGTTATTCATCTTTTTTACCTCTCACGTAAGAATCCTTTTTTCATTTTCTACTGCTGTGTCACAGTAGTGAATAATTTGGATATTCTTTTTCGGTTATATGTCTCATTTTCATTTATAAAATCCAGTTAACTTACAGATGTTTTGAAATTTTTCCTTACCACCACCCAAAACACGTTCCGCCCCAATAAATCAATCCCAACACCCAGCTGGAAAATACCCCATACAGGATAACTGGGCCTGCAATGGTAAATATTTTCACACCAATACCGAATACATGACCCTCTTTTTTATACTCAATCGCCGGTGAAGCCACAGAATTGGCAAATCCGGTAATCGGAACTAAACTCCCCGCCCCGGAAAAATTTGCAAGAGTCGGATAGAGATGAAAACCTGTCGCTAAAACACTGAGTAAAATCAGAACCAAGGTCACTACACTTGATGCCCCTTCTTCCTTCATACCAAAAGGACCCATCATCACATGTTTTATAACTTCCCCAAAAGTACAGATTGCACCTCCAACAAGAAAAGCCCGGATACAGTTTCTCGGTCTATTGTATTTGGGTGTCACCTGCTCTACATATTCTTGATATGCCTGCTTTGATGGTTCTTTTTCCATGATGAATTCCTCCATATTTTCTTTTTTACTGAGCATGATAAAGTATAAAAACTAGTATGTACACTTTTTTTAGATTTATTTGAAAAGAAAATTATTTTTTTAATTCTTCCGTTCAATCAATATCAGCTTAAGGATTTTCCTAATTGAAATGCTTCTTCTAAAGCAATATTCTCTTTAATATCCCCTTTATCCTTAACACTTTTTACCAAAACCATTCCAATATCTTCTAATCCAAAGAAATCTATAATAAGCTGATACTGAAGTTTTATCGCGTCAAATACTGTAGGAAGTGTTGCAGCTGCAACCAAAAGTAATCCGACTTTTTTTACATGAAATATATCTCTCATCGGAGTATGCAGCCTGTCAATCATTGCTTTCAATTGTGCGCTGATTCCATAAAAATATGTTGGTGATGCAGCAACAATGATGTCTGCTTCTTTCATTTTCTCATAAATGATAGACATATCATCAGCCTGAAAGCATTCATGATTCTCCCTTTGAAAGCATGAATTACACCCAATACATGGATTCACTTTATAATCTGCTACGGAAACTATCTCCACTTCATTATTCTGTTTAGCTCCTTCACAAAAAGCATTTACTAACAATTCCGTATTACCGCCTCTTCTGACGCTGCCTGATAAAATAATCACTTTACTCATCTCTATCCCTCTCTCATCTGCTTCTTTGCTACAAGTATTACACCCTTATTATAATCGTCCACACACATTTCATCAACCATTTTGTACTGTTTTTATTCTTCTGGCAATTTTTTATTCTCTACAGATTTTCTTACAACAGAGTAACTTCCTCTCTGATAATCT
>JAUNBT010000150.1 GCA_030526985.1 Lachnospiraceae bacterium
ACATATATCAGGGATGAGATAAAAAAGGGAAGTCTGCCTTGTGGAATGAAGCTTCCATCCAGCAGAGGATTGGCACAATATCTTTTGGTCAGCCGCAATACGATTGATATGGCATATGGACAGCTTTTGTCAGAAGGTTACATTGAATCAAAACCGAAGCAGGGGTATTATGTCAGTGAGATTGAGGATTTGATGGATATTACCTTTCCTCAAAAAGACCCAGAGAAGATTGTCAGCGGGACGGAAGTAGAATGGATTATTGATTTTTCTCCAAACGGGGTAGACATGGAGTATTTTCCATATAACCGTTGGCGGAAGCTGATGAAGGAAGCGTTAATGGATGATAACCGGGAATTGTTCCAGACCGGAGATCCCATGGGAGATTTTGAACTTCGAAAAACAATTCGTCAATATCTTCATCAGTCCCGGGGTGTCTCCTGTCAGGAAGAACAGATTCTTGTCGGAGCTGGACTTGACTATTTGCTTCTTTTACTTTGTCAGGTTTTAGGCCCGCAAAGAACAGTGGCGATGGAAGAGGCAACCTATAAACAGGCTTATCGTATCTTTTTGCAGATGAATTATCAGATCAGGCCTATTCCTATGGATAATATGGGAATCTCCTTAGATGATCTTTTTAAATCAGATGCCCAGCTCGTTTATGTCATGCCCTCCCATCAGTTTCCTACTGGGACTGTGATGCCTGTCAGCCGGAGAAATAAACTGCTATCCTGGGCAATGCTAAAAGAAGAAAGATATATTATTGAGGATGATTATGACAGTGAATTTCGCTATCAGGGAAAGCCGATTCCCTCTCTTCAGGCAGCTGACCCTATGGGAAAAGTCATTTATGCAGGAACATTTTCAAAGGCAATTGCGCCGGCAATCCGTGTCGGATATCTGGTGCTTCCTTGGAAGCTGTTAAAAGAATTTAAAAAAAGAGTCGGTTTTTTTGCTTGTTCCGTATCCCGTATTGACCAGACGGTATTGGAACATTTTATAAAAGAAGGTTTTTTTGAACGGCATTTGAATAAAATGAGGGGAATTTACCGTTCCAAACATGAGTATCTCTTGCGGGAGTTAAAACGGATGCCGAAGAAAATTCAGGTTTCCGGGGAAAGTGCAGGACTTCATGTAACATTAACACTTCCGGAAGGATGCAAAGAAAAAGAAGCGGTAGAACTTGCTGCCGAACAAGGAGTGAAGGTATACCCCTTTTACGATTATTTTATTGGACAGGAACAAAAGGAGAATAGGATTATTCTTGGCTTTGCCCGTTTAAGTGAAGATGAGATAAGAGATGGAGTTACATTGCTTTTAAAAGCATGGGAACCATTGTTAAAGACGAAACAAAAGGAGATTAAGAATGGACAAGATTGACGAAAAAGAAGAACTTACCTCCGTTGATGAAAAAGACGGAAGTACTAAGGTTAATACGACTTCAAAAGAGAAAAAAGACAATGACGATGGATATGAAAAATATTGTTATATGTGCCGCAGAAGTGAATCACAAGCGGGAAAATTAATTCATATGCCGGGGGATGTATATATATGCCAGGATTGCATGCAGAAGACATTTGACAGTATGAATAATGGCAGTATGCGTTTTTTGGATATCGGGGCAATTGATCCCTCCAAATTTGATTTTTCCAGTTTTTTAAAAAATCAGATTCCCCGTTCTCAGCAGGCAAAACAGAAAAAGAAAGAAAAAAAGAAAGAGGAAGAGCCTGCAATGACTTTAAAAGACATACCGGCTCCCCACAAAATCAAGGCCAGTTTGGATGAATATGTAATCGGGCAGGATTATGCCAAAAAAGTGATTTCCGTAGCGGTATATAACCATTATAAGCGGGTTGTGACAGATACGATGGATGATATTGAGATTGATAAATCTAATATGCTGATGATTGGACCAACCGGCTGTGGTAAGACATATCTGGTGAAAACATTGGCAAGACTTCTTCATGTACCTCTCGCTATCACTGACGCTACTGCACTTACAGAAGCAGGATACATTGGCGATGACGTAGAAAGTGTGCTTTCCAAACTTTTGGCAGCAGCCGATAATGATGTGGAAAAAGCAGAACGTGGAATTGTATTTATTGATGAGATTGATAAAATTGCCAAGAAGAAAAATACAAATAGCAGAGACGTCAGCGGCGAGTCAGTACAACAGGGAATGTTGAAATTGTTAGAAGGCAGTGAAGTGGAAGTGCCAATCGGAGCTTCCAGTAAAAATGCGATGGTGCCGACAACGACCATCAATACGAAGAATATTTTATTTATCTGTGGCGGCGCGTTCCCTGATTTAGATGAGATCATTAAAGCGAGGCTTTCCAAACAGTCAGCCATTGGTTTTCGGGCAGATTTAAAGGATAAGTATGATAATGAACCGAACATCTGCAAATATGTCACAATCGAAGATCTCCGGGAATTTGGTATGATTCCGGAATTTATTGGCCGTCTGCCGGTTGTATATACATTAGAAGCGTTGTCCAAAGATATGCTGGTTCAGATTTTGAAAGAGCCTAAAAATGCGATTATTAAGCAGTATCAGAAATTGTTGGCATTAGATGAAGTAGAGCTGATTTTCGATGAAGGTGCTTTAAGAGCAATTGCGGGTAAGGCAATTGAAAAAAAGACCGGAGCAAGAGCACTCCGATCTATTATTGAAGAAATCATGCTTGATATTATGTTTGAAATTCCGAAGGATGATAATATCGGAAGAGTTACAATTACAGAAGACTATATTTTAAACAAGGGACTGCCCATTATTGAAATGCGTGGAATGCAGATGCTTCCATCATCCCCAGGGGATGAATACAAATAATCCTTGTTTCCTTAGTGCCGGGTGGAAGATGTTGACTTGGCTTGACCTTGTAAAGTGAAAGTTGAGGAATGGAGCGTGTTAAAGATTTCAATAAAATCTTCCTCAGTTTCACTGAAATTGCGCTGAGCCCAGCATTCGAGAACAGCAAAGAGCTGTAGGCAGGTCATGTGGATGTAATAATCATAAAATATGCCATGTTTCAGGGGTTCCATATGTCCATCTGGATAAATCTGTATAATTTGGTGGTTCTGACAATATTTTCGGAATTGTTCAGAAAACTTTTGACAAAATAAATGGTAGTTGTTATCAGAAAGAAAAAACTTCACCATAGGACCTGTAGTGGAAATATACTGGCAGACTTTGCGCTCAAGTTCTGCCTGATGTTTTCCGTCTAAATCCCTGGCATTTTCCCCTGGGGGAATGGCAAGTGCATCTAGATAATTCTGACAGAAATTTTCCATCATATAATCAAGAACCTGTTGAGTGTCATTAAAATGATAATAAAATGTGGAAGGGAAAACGAAAGGAGTATCAGCATGGAATTAAAGGGAAAACCAATTTATCAGGATGTAAATCATTGGATGGATTTAGAGGGCGTTGAGGAAGTAGAAGGGATTCGAGATAAGTGTACAATTGAATACTTGCAAAAATATTTGGATACTCACATAAAAATGCGTGATGTTACAGTGGCTGTTGCCGAGGTAAAAACAGATGGCACATATACCGCTCCGAATTTGTGGGGAGCTATGGGAGCCGTCTTTCTTCCACCACAATACACGGATCTGCCATCATTTTGTAACATTGAAATCAAACATAAAACCGGGCAGTACACGGAGACAATCTGGGTCTGGGTTCCTTTGAAATGGAATGGACGATTATTTGGCTGTTGCGGAGGTGGTAACCGGACAGCTATGTTTAATCCGGATTCACCGGGATTACGTGGAGTAACATCAGTGCTTCCTCTTTCGAATGGATTTGCTACAGTCTGCTCAGATGGGGCAAATCGGGAAGATGAAGTATTTGGATGGGGAATAGACTGGGATAAAAAGGAAATGAAACAGGAACTATATCAAAACTGGATCCGTTATAGTACGCATACTATGACTGTGGTAGCCAAGGCTGTTGTGGCAGCATTGACAGGTGTGGCTCCGTCTTATTCTTATATTATGGGAATGTCAGGTGGGGGACGTCAGGTTTTGTCGGAAGCGCAGAATTATCCTGGAGATTACGATGGATACTGGTCAGATTGTCCTTGTGTTAGTTATAATCGTATGCTAGCTGCTCTCAGTTGGCCTTTTGTAGTGATGAATACATACAAAAACACACTGCCCATTCCCAAATTAGAGGCATTTAAGGAAGCTGCATGGGAATGTGCTGGCGGACGAGAAGCTTTTTTTAATACAACAGAGAGAGTAGAGACGAATCCCTATTCTTTAGTAGGAAAAGAAACAGAGGCAGGAAAGATTACAGAGCTGGATGCTAAAGTAATGGATTTAATTTGGCAGGGAGCTCAGACAGAAGATGGACAATTCCTCTGGTACGGAATGCGTCCAGGTGTGGAAGCCTGGCGTGAACCTACCTCCTATTGTTCAGTAAGGGAAGAAAATGGAGAATGGAAACCGGTTAATTTTCCAATGAATGATGAGTATTTTAAAAACTGGGTAGAGAAAAATCCAGACTATCCGATTGAAAAACTGGATATCAAAGAGTTCACCAGACTGTTTTTAAAATGTCAGGAACTTTTCCCAGATATGGATACAGAAAGTCCGGATTTGCGAGAATTAAGAGATTTGGGCGGCAAGCTAATCCTTTGCCATGGTACAGATGACGATGCGATTTATGTAGATGGAACAATTGCCTACTATGAGAAGATTATCAATCTATTTGGTGGGAAGGAAAATGCAAAGGAAACAGCCCGGTTGTTCATCGTACCTGGAGATGGACATGGCTCCTATTCCAAAAATGGAGCTGGTCCTAGTTTAGCCACGGCAATGTTGGCATTGATGGACTGGGTAGAAAAAGGAAAAGCACCGGAGCAAATTCATGGACAGCGTTTCGATATGAAAACGATGTCATTGGCGGAAGAAAAAGATACTCCAATTTATTAAGTAAAAAATAGAAATTTAATGAAGGCAAAAAAATAAACCATGTAAGGTCCTTAAAAGAAAGCAGTAACTTTTCTCTTTAAGGACCTTTTTTTATATGAAACCTTGCCAATCACACCTGCATAGGATATAATTTTCATATAAGTTTTAAAAAAATATGGAAGGTATTATGGGTAAAAACATAACGGGGAGGTTATGAATGAATAATCTAGAATTAAAGTATTTAAAAAGTTTAGCGGTCAACTATCCAACGATTGCAGCGGCATCGACGGAGATTATCAATCTCCATGCAATTTTACAGCTTCCGAAAGGAACGGAGCATTTTATTTCGGATGTGCATGGGGAACATGAGCAGGTTCTGCATACATTAAGAACAGGATCAGGTGCCATTAAAGGAAAGATTGACGATGTGTTTGGAAATACAATCAGTTCCAGAGATAAAAAGCGATTAGCAGCACTGATTTATTATCCGGAAGCGAAGCTTAAAGATGTATTGGAGGAGTATCAAGACGATGAGGAGTTTATGCTTGATTGGTATAAGCTTACTCTGAATCGTTTGATTATGGTAACAAAAGAGTGTGCAGAAAAATATACTCGTTCCAAACTTCGGAAATGTCTGCCTCCAGATTTCTCCTATATTCTGGAGGAAATGTTAAGTGAGAATAACAAGGTGCAGGCGAAGGAAGCATATTACAATGAGATTTTCGATACCATTATCCGAATTAACAGGGCAGATGCCTTTATTATTGCACTGGGTAATTTGATCCAGCGTCTCGTTGTAGATCATCTTCATGTGATCGGTGATATTTTTGACAGAGGCCCTGGTGCCCATATTATTATGGATCATTTGATGGCCCATCATAATGTGGATATTCAATGGGGTAACCATGATATTGTATGGATGGGTGCAGCATCCGGCCATGAGGCATGTATCGCCAATGTGATTCGTCTTTCTGCCAGATACAATAACTTAGCGGTTTTAGAAGAAGGTTATGGAATTAACCTGATTCCATTAGCACGTTTTGCATTGGATACGTATGGAGATGATCCCTGTACTTGTTTTGATGTCCATGCAAAAGAAGAGGAGCAGGAGAAAGAAGAAATCGAATTGAACATGAAGATGCATAAAGCGATTTCTATTATTCAGTTCAAATTAGAGGGGCAGTTGATTAATCGCCGCCCGGAATTTAATATGGATAAACGGAATCTTTTGGATAAAATTAATTATGAAACCGGAATGATTACGATAGGTGGAAAAGAATATCAGTTAAAGGATTCCAATTTCCCAACGATTGATTCAAAAGATCCATATAAGCTGTCGGAGGAAGAGGAAAGCCTTATGCGGAGACTGAGAAAAGCCTTCTTAAACTGTGAGAAACTGCAAAATCATATTCGTTTCCTCTTTGCTCACGGAAGTTTATATCTGTGTTATAATTCTAATCTTTTATATCATGGCTGCGTTCCGCTCAATGAAGATGGAAGCTTTCGGAAAGTAAAGATTGGAAAATATACTTACTCCGGCAAAGCACTCTATGATGTCCTTGAGTATTTTGCAAGAAAAGGGTATTATGAGCCGGAAAATGAAAATGAATACCATTATGGGCAGGATATTATGTGGTATATCTGGTCGAATGAGAATTCGCCTGTATATGGAAAAGAAAAGATGGCAACCTTTGAGCGCTATTTTTTGGATGATAAACAGCTGCAGCAGGAGAAAAAGGATTATTACTATCAGTTAATTGAAAATGAATCGGTAGTAAATCACATTTTAGAGGAATTTGGCATGGATCCGGAGCACTCACATATTATCAACGGACATATGCCTGTAGAGTTAAAAAAAGGAGAATCCCCCATTCGTTGTGGTGGTAAGGTACTGATTATAGACGGTGGTTTTTCAAAAGCATATCAAAGTAAGACGGGAATTGCCGGATATACTCTGATTTTTAATTCCCGTGGTCTGACACTTGTGTCCCATGAGCCGTTTACTTCCATGGAGGATGTGGTAAAGCGAGGTGTTGATATCCATTCCTCCACTCAGGTGGTACATAGAAGTGCGAATAAGGTATTAGTATCCAGAACAGATATCGGAAAAACACTGTTAGAAAAAATCAGTGATTTAGAGTCGCTTTTAAAAGCATATCACTCTGGAATTATTCAGGAAAAAATTTAATTAAATTTATTCATAAAGTCTTCTTTTTGGGAAATACTAGTTTCGACAATAAAAAAAAGGAGATGTAGCTATGAATAAAACTTATATGAAACGTGCAGCGGTGATTTGGTGCCTTTGTTTTATGGCAATTCTTTACACTGGATGCAGCAATGGAAATGACAATGCAGCAGATGAGAGCAGTTCTACTAAAACGGAACAGGAAGGAACTGGAAACAGTGGTGTCAGTGGTGATACCGGAACAGACACAGATGGAGGTGCAGATGGAAGCTCAGACATAGGAGAAGATATCGGTAATGCCGCAGAGGATATTGCGGATGGTGTCGGTGATGCGGCGGATGATTTGGCAGGAATCGATTACAGTGATTATGATGATGCCCACGATTATCTGATGGGCCAGATTGGAACGAAAGGACAGAATAATTATGAAGTCCGCAATGAAGACCGGGAGGCAAAAAATTATGATTCTTCTGATTCCTCCAAAAAAGGGTATCGCTATGAAATATACGACACTTCTTCAGAAGATGGTGAAAAATATGGTGTCTTTTATGTAGATCAGGAAACAGGAAAGATTTATAGAGAAAAAGATGGAAACGGCGTAGAAGAATATAAAGGAAACTAACGCACAAAATGAAAATGAGGTGCAGGCCTATGATATGATATTTTGACATACAAGGCCTTAACACCTCTTTTTTATGTAAAAACGGATAATAATACGATTCGAATATACATAGATATTCAAAGAAATAATTAAGATAAATTAGAATACTCTGATATAAGAGAAATATTGTTCGTGTGTCTGTCGTAATAGTAGATATTGTCCGATAAAACTTCTCCCATGGTGACGACGTACTGATTGGCATCTCTCACAAGGGAAAGCAGCTGCTTTTTTGTAAAATGTTTATCCTCCGGGCAAACCATCATCTCATGAATACTGCTGGGAAGAAGATAGAAATTCTGTTGCCGCTCCCTTGCAAAATCCGCTAAAATATTCCGGTAAAGAATGCTGGTTGCTCCGTTGATTCC
>JAUNBT010000151.1 GCA_030526985.1 Lachnospiraceae bacterium
CAGCGAAGAAAAGACCAAAGACAAATAGCAACGAGATAGCATAAGAAAGAAGGCTGTTGCAACCTTACGATGATTGGCAACAGCCTTCTTCCTGTATGTGGAAGTAGGAGGTAATTTGTATGGATTATACAAAAATAATGCCCATGCTTACATTGAGAGGAAAAATTGTATTTCCTCATACCGCCATATATTTTGATGTGTCCAGAAAGAAATCTATTTCAGCATTAGAAGAGGCAATGAGCCAGGATCAGATGATATTTTTAACCGGACAGGTCGATCCAAACAAAGACGAACCGAAAAGAGAAGATATTTATGATGTTGGAACCATAGCCCGGATTAAACAGCTGGTAAGGCTTCCCCAGGGACTGGTAAGAATTCTTGCAGAAGGCGTGGGCAGAGGAAGATTATTGGAAATCTGCGAGAGCGAACCGTTTTTTAGAGTAGAAGTGATGACGAGGGAATTAGATGAGCGGGAGATGAATGAGAAAGAGCAGGAAGCATTTTTACAGTCGATAAAAGATGCGTTAAAGATCTATGCTTCTGAAAATCCTAAGTTTAATGAAAATTTATTAAAACAGATGATGGACATTGATCAATTAGAGGTTTTAGTGGACGAGCTTGCTACGAATCTGCCGATTCACATCCTTCAAAAACAGATGATTTTAGAGACGTTAGACTTGTCAGCAAGGGCTGAGAAACTCCTTGTCATGCTGAATGAAGAAATTGAAATATTAGAAATTCGAAAGGATTTGCAGGGAAGAGTAAAACAAAGTGTCGATAAAGGACAAAAGGATTACATTTTAAGAGAACAGATGAAAGTAATCCGGGAAGAGTTAGGCGAAGAAAATATTCAGGATGATGCCGGAGAGTATCGGGAAAAAACTGAACAGTTAAAGGCATCAAAAGAAGTAAAAGAAAAACTCTTAAAGGAAATTAAACGTTTTCAGGGAATGCCCGCTGCTGCAGCTGAGAGCAGTATGATTCGTGGTTATATCGAAACCCTTCTTGATATGCCTTGGAACAAGTCTTCTAAAGATAATAAAGATATTAAGAAAGCAATTCAAATTTTAGAAGAAGACCACTATGGACTTACAAAGGTGAAAGAGCGAATTGTAGAGTTTTTAGCAGTGCGTGCCTTGACCCGAAAAGGAGAAGCACCGATTATATGTCTGGTAGGCCCTCCGGGTACTGGTAAAACATCCATTGCCCGCTCCATTGCCCGTGCAATGAATAAAAAATATGTCCGGATTTCCCTTGGCGGCATACGAGATGAAGCTGAAATAAGAGGACATAGAAGAACCTATGTCGGCGCAATGCCCGGTCGTATTGTGGAAGCAATTCGGCAGGCAAAAGTGAAAAATCCTCTTCTTTTACTGGATGAAATCGATAAAGTAAGCAGTGACTACAAAGGGGATACTGCCTCTGCTTTATTAGAAGTTTTAGATGGGGAACAGAATGTTAATTTCCGCGATCACTATCTGGAATTGCCACTTGATTTGAGTGACGTTTTTTTTGTAGCAACGGCCAACGATTTAGAGACAATCCCAAGACCACTTTTAGACCGTATGGAAATCATAGAAGTGAACAGTTACACAGAGAATGAAAAATTCCATATTGCCTGTAAATATCTGATTCCAAAACAGATTGAGAAGAATGGATTAAAAGAGGAACATTTACTGATTGAAAATGAAGCTGTCTATGCTATTATCCGTTCCTATACAAGGGAAGCCGGCGTAAGGGAATTGGAAAGAAAGATTGGGCAGATTGCCCGCCGTACAGCCCGAAAAATGATGGAAGAAGAA
Organism: Lachnospiraceae bacterium; assembly: GCA_030526985.1. Classification (GTDB taxonomy): domain Bacteria; phylum Bacillota; class Clostridia; order Lachnospirales; family Lachnospiraceae; genus SIG292. The sequence goes on from JAUNBT010000151.1 coordinate 1,803, forward strand.
CGAAATTCAGTTACTGTTACAGAAGAAAATCTAAAAGAGTTTCTTGGAACTCCGATTTATGTAAGAGAAGAAAAACAAAAGAAGCCGGAAATCGGAATTGTGACCGGACTTGCCTGGACTCCGGTTGGAGGGGATACTCTATCAATCGAGGTTAATATTATGCCTGGAAAAGGCGAGTTCGAACTGACAGGAAGATTAGGCGATGTGATGAAAGAGTCAGCTAGAGCCGGAATCAGCTATATCCGTTCTGTAAGTAGTGATTACCAAATAGAACCTTCTTTCTTTGAAAAGAATGATATCCACATCCATATTCCGGAAGGCGCTGTTCCAAAAGATGGCCCTTCAGCTGGAATTACAATGGCAACTGCTATGCTTTCCGCCATTACCAAAATCCCGGTCCGAGGTGATTTAGCCATGACAGGAGAAATCACTTTACGTGGACGCGTACTTCCAATCGGAGGCTTGAAAGAGAAAATCCTGGCAGCCAAAGTAGAGGGGATTCAGGAAATACTTGTCCCGGTTCAGAATCAAAAAGATGTTCGTGAATTGGAAGAAGAAATCATCTCTGGTGTCACCATTACCTATGTAAGTCAAATGGAAGAAGTTATAAAAAAGGCCTTTACAAAGTCACTGTAAGATTGACCCAAAAGGAGATAAAAAATGCATATCATAAAAAACGTGAATCTGGAAACTGTCTGTGGAATAACAAGCAAACTGCCGGAAAACAAACTTCCTGAAGTAGCCTTCGCTGGAAAGTCCAATGTAGGAAAATCATCATTGATTAATGGTTTGATGAACCGAAAAGCCTACGCCCGAACCTCTGCCCAGCCCGGAAAAACCCAGACCATAAACTACTACAAAATAAACGAGGAGATCTACTTTGTAGACCTCCCCGGCTATGGCTATGCCAAAGTATCCAAAACCATCAGCGAAAAATGGGGCAAACTAATCGAAGACTATCTCCACCAGTCCAAACAGCTGCGCTTAGTCTTCCTCCTGGTAGACATCCGCCATGCCCCCTCCGAAAATGACAAACTGATGTACGATTGGATCGTTTCCCACGGCTACAACCCAACCATCATAGCCACCAAACTAGACAAACTAAAACGCAGCCAGGTCCCCAAACACTTAAAAATCCTAAAAGAAACCCTAGGCGTAACCGAAGGAACCCCCATCATCCCCTATTCCTCCATCACAAAACAAGGCCGCGAAGAAATCTGGACCCTCCTAGAAACTTACGTCCTAGAAACCGAAATTCTATAAATATAGTATTTTTACAAAAAATTACTCCAGGGACAGGGGGTAGAAGGTGAATAATCCCCCCACCCAACCGCATTTGTGAGGACAGATGAAACAATGCAGGCGGAGAAAATTTTGCGTTGAAGGGAGAAACAGCACTGTTTGAACGCAGTGAGTTTGCTGTTTCTCCCTTCGTGTTTTAGCAAAATATTCTCCGCCCGTATTGTTTCCTGTCCGCACAACAGCGGTTGGGTGGGGGGATTATTCACCCTGCAACAACAAGGTCTTCACCAAATACCCATAAATCTCTTCCGACTTTTCCTGCCAATGATCACAAATATATATCGCCTGTTCCTTTGATACAACATTCAGCTTTAATTCCATCAGGGTAGATTTTTTTTCATTTACTACAGCCTTTACCATATATTCTTTTCCGACCGGATAATAATCTGCCGTAATTTCGATTTCTTTTCGCAGCTGATATTTCTTTTCCTCAAAAAAAAGACGGATATCTTCCTTAATTGAAGAAGATAATTTAGAACTAAACATGGAAATGGTTTCTCGTCCGCATTCTGTAATATTATATCGGGTACTGTTTCTTATATTTTCTGAAACAATCAGTTCGGAAGATTCCAAGTCATAAATTGCCTGCTGTAACGTAAAATAATCGGTGTATCCTTTATCCAGTACAAACTCGGAAATCTGAGAATTCGTCATAGGAAAATCCAGATTATCCAGCATATAGAGGACAATCAATTTATATAAGGTGGTTGCATCTGACGTCATAAATAGTTAGATCTCCTTTCTGCCCTGCCAAGTATTTCTTTCTTTCATTCTTTTATGGATTTGATTTAAAACAGCCCTTTTATTCCGGCTCCAGTCAGGGACAATCAAAAGCCCGGCTGGTCCGTCACCGGTCAAGCGGTGAATGACGATATCCGGACGAAGCCGTTCCAGGCAGTCAATCACCAGCTCCACATACTCTTCAAATTCATAGACAGGAAATGGGTGTTTATCATAATAATCAGCTAAATCCGTGCCTTTTAATATGTGAAGCATGGATAGTTTGATTCCATCAATCGGGAGACGGTTTAAATAAGCAATTGTCTCAAAAATATCCTGTCTGGATTCTCCGGGAAGGCTAAGGATAATGTGGACGACTGTGTTTAGTCCTGCCTGATGACTTTTTAAAACAGCTGTTTCAAAAACAGGCAGCTGATATCCCCTGCGGATAAAATTTGCACTTTGTTCATGAATGGTCTGAAGTCCCAGTTCAAGGAAGACAGGTTTTCTTTGATTTATTTTTTCAAGAAGAGAAAAGGTTTCATCAAAAACACAATCAGGACGTGTTCCAATCGCTATTCCGACAATTTCTTCTGGTGCTAATGCTTCTTCATAAAGCTTCTGAAGATGGGAGAGAGGGGCATAAGTGTTCGTAAAAGCCTGAAAATATGCAATATACTTCCGGCCAACACTTTTACAGGAAAATAATTCCTTTGCCACTATAATTTGTTCCGAAATAGAGAGCCGGCGGTCAGCGGCAAAGTCGCCGGAACCGCCTGCACTGCAAAAAATACATCCTCTCGTTCCTAATGTCCCATCTCTGTTGGGACAGGTAAATCCTCCATCCAGAGAGAGTTTATATACCTTTTCTCCAAAAAGCTGTTTATAATATTGATTTAACGTGTTGATTCGTTCCATAATAAAGGTTTATGAAGGAATGTTAGATTTTACAGCGGCACTTACAACCTCAGCAACACGGGGATCGAAAGGCTCTGGCATAATATTATTCTCATTTAAATCTTCCGGTGCGACTAATCCGGCAATTGCATAAGCTGCCGCCAGCTTCATTTCCTCTGTAATGGCTGAGGCACGTCCCTCTAAAGCTCCTTTAAAAATCCCGGGAAATGCAACAACATTGTTGATTTGATTTGGAAAATCGGATCTTCCGGTTCCAACAACCTTTGCACCGGCTTCCTTTGCCAGATCCGGCATAATCTCAGGAACCGGATTTGCCATCGTAAACAAAATAGAATCCGGAGCCATAGAACTTACCATCTCTGGAGAAACAATGCCAGGTGCAGAAACACCGACAAAAATATCTGCTCCTCTCATAGCGTCAGCAAGAGAGCCTTTCTTTTCTGATAAATTGGTGACATTACACATCTCTTTTTGCATCCAGTTTAAAGAAGGATCATCTTTGCAAAGGATACCCTGACGGTCACACATAGTTACATCGGTAAATCCAAAACTCAGTAAAATCTTTGTAATTGCAACGCCGGCAGAACCAGCTCCATTTACAACAACCTTGCAGTTTTCTTTCTTCTTTCCTGTTACCTTTAACGCATTGATCACACCTGCCAATACAACAATGGCAGTTCCATGCTGATCGTCGTGAAATACAGGAATATCCAAAGCATCATTCAGACGTTTTTCAATTTCGAAACAGCGGGGAGCAGAAATATCTTCTAAATTAATACCGCCAAATGCAGGAGCAATGCGGATGACCGTTTCAATAATTTCTTCTGTATCCTGTGTATCTAAACAGATTGGAAATGCGTTGACTCCACCGAATTCTTTAAAAAGAACTGCTTTACCTTCCATAACAGGCATAGCGGCGGCGGCTCCAATATTGCCAAGACCGAGTACCGCGCTACCATCAGAAACTACGGCAACTGTATTTGATTTTATTGTATATTTATATGCCGCTTCCGGATCTTTGGCAATTACTTTACAGGGTTCTGCAACACCAGGAGTATATGCGATGGCTAAGTCCTCTCTGGAAGCCACGTGGCATTTTGAACCAGTTTCAATTTTTCCGTTCCATTTTTCATGGAGTGCTAATGCTTTTTCGTTTGTTGTCATTTTATAAATCACCTTTCTATTTTCCTGAAATAGGATTAATCCTTGTTTATCATATCATTTTTCAGGTGACAGTGCAAATATGTATTAAATATATGGAAAAGTTTTTTCAACCACTTTACAGAAAGATAAAAATATACTATAATATATACAAGCGAGTGCCTAAGATTAAGAATGCGTAGAAGATAAGGTAACTCCGTCTTTAAATATATGTCTTATTTATCAAGAAGGATGGTTCTATCTGAATTCCATATATAAATATTAGATACATGATATCTGTGATGTATTTTATTTGTGTGCAGATTAGTGATTCTAAAGTGAATTATAGAAAAGACAAGAGAAAAGGGCAGTCCGTAGCAAAAGGGAAAGGAGCATTTTATGGATTTTAGTGGATTATCCCTTGCCGATTTGAGAATAATCGCAAAAGAAAAGGGACTAAAAGGCATTAGTGCATTAAAAAAGAGTGATTTAATTGCAAAATTGGAGGCTGTTGAGAAAGAAACTGAGCAAACGATAAAAAGAAGCAGTCAAGCGAAAGAAGCAGGTAATATCAGGGAAACGGGCAATTCTAGAGTAATAAATAATTCCAGAGAAAACAATATTCCAAGAGAGAATAGCAATTCCAGAGAAAATGGCACTGTAAGAGAGATGAGGAATTACCGGGAATCCAGAGAGGATTATAATAAAAAAGAAGAGAACCGGAGGGAGCTTTCTTATAGAGAAAATATGTCTTATCAGCAAAGAGAAAATAATACTGCTCCATCAAGAAGCGGCAGGAATTTCATCCAGAGCTTTGACCCTAATGATATTTCTTCTTTAGACAGCGGGGAAGTGGCAAATGGTATTCTTGAGGTTATGCCGGATGGATTTGGATTCATCCGTTGTGAAAATTATCTGCCGGGAGATCATGATGTCTATGTATCACCTGCCCAGATTAGAAGATTTAATTTAAGGACAGGGGATATTATAAAAGGAAATATTCGAATCAAAACGGAAAGAGAAAAGTTCAGTGCACTTTTATATGTTTCTTCCGTCAATGGCTTCTCTCCACAAGATGCCCAGAGAAGAAAAAAATTTGAGGACATGACTCCGATTTTTCCAAATGACAGGATTCGATTAGAAACGCAGAATGCCTCAGTATCCATGAGAATTGTGGATCTTCTATCTCCAATCGGAAAGGGGCAAAGAGGTATGATTGTCTCTCCGCCAAAGACCGGAAAGACTACATTATTAAAAGAAATCGCAAAAAGTATCAGTCGAACTTATAAAGATATGAACTTGATCGTGCTTTTGATTGATGAGAGACCGGAGGAAGTAACCGATATCAGAGAGTCAATTGAAGGACCGAATGTGGAAGTGATTTACTCCACCTTTGATGAACTTCCGGAACATCATAAACGGGTATCTGAGATGGTATTAGAGCGTGCAAAACGATTAGTAGAGCACAAAAAAGATGTTGTAATTTTACTCGACAGTATTACACGTCTTGCCAGAGCATACAACTTAACGGTACCGCCAAGTGGCAGAACATTGACCGGTGGTCTAGACCCTGCGGCTCTCCATATGCCAAAGAAATTTTTTGGTGCAGCCAGAAATATGAGGGAAGGTGGCAGCCTGACCATTCTTGCGACTGCTTTAGTGGAAACAGGGAGCAAGATGGATGACGTGGTATTTGAGGAATTTAAGGGAACCGGTAATATGGAGCTTGTACTTGACCGTAAGCTTTCAGAAAAAAGAATTTTTCCAGCCGTGGATATACAAAAATCCAGTACAAGACGGGATGATCTTCTTTTGGACAGAGAAGAGCAGGAAGTAGTATATGCTCTTCATAAAGAATTATCAGGCGCCAGAGCCGACGATAATTTAGAGCAGATTCTTAATTTCTTCTTAAAAACAAAAAATAATAAGGAATTTATCCATGTCATTCAAAATTCATTAATGAAACATTAAAATAGCAACAAATTTTTTCGATAAAATCTCTTGCATTTTAAAAAAGACTATGCTACAATACAAAAGATGTGTAAAAACATAAGATTGATTTCATCCCGAAATCAATATAGAAAAATATATGGTGAAGAGGTGAAATGTAATGCGTGAAGGTATCCATCCAAAATATTATCAGGCAAAGGTTGTATGCAACTGCGGTAATGAGTTCGTGACAGGTTCTACAAAGGAAGACATCCATGTTGAGATTTGCTCTAAATGTCATTCT
>JAUNBT010000152.1 GCA_030526985.1 Lachnospiraceae bacterium
GCCACAGTTCCTGGATTTCTTGCTGACCAAACTGGTGACTATATTTTACCGTACATTATTATGTTTGCACTGATTCTTACAAGTGCACTTCTTTTGCAAATTGTCTATCTGGCAGTGAAAAAAGGCATGACACAAAAAACAACCGTCAAGTTAACTTAAAGAACTTTTGCATTTCAATAGGGCGTGGATTAATTAATCCACGCCCCATATGATTGCTTTTCTGAACAATTTATTTACATAAGGTTTCTTCAAAACTCTGTTCATCCATCGGTTTATAAAAAAGAAACCCCTGCAGCTCATCACAATTTTCCCTTCTTAAAAAATTCTCTACTTCTATACTTTCTACCCCTTCACATACAATAAATTTCTGCATTCGTTTTAACATATGGAAAGTCTCCTGCAGAACAATTTTTCCCGTCCTTGTAAGTTCATTTGCCAGAAATTTTTGATCAATTTTTACTTCATCAAAGGTAAGATTCTGAAGCAGATAAAGAGAAGAATACATAGACCCAAAATCATCCATCGAAATACGAATTCCTCTTTTATGAAATCTGCAAATCATATCATTAATAATCTCCGGCTGCTCCATATAAGCACTTTCCGTAATTTCAAAAATAATATTTTCCGGTTCGATTTCATACTCTCCAAGTAATGCAAACACACGATTGGTAAATCTGTCCGGTTCTATCAAATGCCTGCGAGATACATTAACAGACAATGGAATTATTTTTAAACCTTCCTTTTGCCGTCTTTTCAGCCAGCAAAAAGCCTGTTCATATACGCAGAAATCCAAATCAATGATATAATCTGTTTTCTCAAGTGGAGGAATAAAGAGATTGGGTGTCCAAATCGTCCCGTCCTCCCTTTTCCAACGGACAAGAACTTCTGCACTGCTGATTTGTCGGGTTTTTGCATCCACCTTCGGCTGGAAATAAATAATGAACTCCTTTTTTTCCAATGCAGATTGAAATGAATAAAGAACTTCTCCCTGCATCCTTTCTCTTTCTCCCATCTCTGCCGTATATACACAAATATGTTTTGGAGCCTTTTTCGCTTCTTTTCTGGCTATATTTACCGCAGAAATCACTGACTCTGAGGATGCCTCCTCATCTTCAAGAAACTGAACGCCTGTATTTATTTGAAAATAACTAATACGATATTGTTCCGTAATCATTTTTTCTATATGCCGATTTCGATTCTCAATCCTTGTAATTACCTCATCCTGTAAATGGTCTGTTACATCCAGAATGCTAAAAAAAACGTCTGCATGGTATCTTCCAGACATTACGTTTCCTTCAAATACCGCAAATTCTCCTCCCAAGATATTTAAAATCTCATCTCCTGCCTCATAACCAGAATTTTCATTGATCAGGCGAAATTTCTCTACTTCCGACATTAACATTGCAAATTTTCTTTCCCTTCCATGCAGCAAAATTCTCTGTATTCTATCTGCAAAAACATGGGAATCATCGATTGCGGCAGGTCTATATACTATTTTATTAAGATTTCCATTCTTTTTCTTTTGAATTTTATCTTCATACATTTTCTTATCCACTACATCCAATAAATCCTCTATTAGATAATAATGGTTCTTGTAGCTCACATCATATCCAACTGCATAACTAATAGGAAGGCTGGCTTTTTTGTTATATTCCTCAATCAGACTCTGCAGTTTTCTTTCCATTCCTTCCAGTTCAATCTGCTTCGTTTCCTCCTGTATAATAACAAATTCATCCCCTCCAAATCGTGCAAGAAAACTTTTGGACGTCGCTATCCGAACTAAAAACGAAGCGAAGGTCTGTATCAATTCGTCCCCTGCTTCATGCCCATAATTATCATTAATCTGTTTTAAATTATTCAAATCAAAAAGCATAATTCCTATATTCAGTGTATCATTTCGTTCTTTTAACTCTTGCACCTTTTTCTCAAGAATTTTCTTATTCTGAATTCCAGTTACATCTATATAAGCACTACTGATAATATCACGCACGGAATCTCGTAACACAAGCAGTAAAACCATTTCCAGAATCAGAAGTATCATCATTATAATCCTATCTGCTCCAACTCCCGAGCCAAAATGATTCTGTATCCCTGTCCTTTTATACTGATACATAGCCAGTAGTATAGTCGACATAATTACAAATAATACTGCGGAAATCTTGATAAGATTTGTACTGGCACCCCTTCTATAAATCCCAGTGTTTCTATGTAATGTCTTTGTTTTTCATTTCCACATATCTTTTGTATTGTGTATGTAACTCCGGTTTCAACAAGGGTTAATGGCATGGATTTCTTATCCTTTCTATCATAGATTTACTAATCGAATTTGAATTAGATATAACTAACTATGTTGTTGTTTCTCATTCTACTACAAGTTTTACCAAATTGCAACATTTATGAACAAAAACAAAGGACAATATGAGCCATTTATAAACAACAGAAAAGGGCAGAAAATAGTCTCCCATCTTCCACCCTTTTTTGTTGTTTAGATTACTCTATCTCTCATATATTTTTATCGGCTAATATGAAATGCATTAAAGCCCGGATATACCGCACTGGCTCCAAGCTCTTCCTCAATACGAAGCAGCTGATTATATTTTGCCACTCTTTCACTTCTGCTTGGTGCTCCTGTCTTGATTTGGCATGTATTGAGCGCTACTGCAAGATCAGCGATTGTTGTATCTTCTGTTTCTCCTGAGCGATGAGAAGAAACGGCTGTATATCCTGCATTATGAGCCATCTTAATTGCTTCTAGCGTCTCGGATACAGAGCCAATCTGATTCAGTTTAATCAGAATTGAATTGGCGCAGCCATTGCCGATTCCCTTATTTAAACGCTCTGTATTGGTAACAAACAAGTCGTCTCCAACAAGCTGAATCCTATCTCCAAGTTCCTTTGTCATCAGCTTCCAGCCTTCCCAGTCCTCTTCATCCAAACCATCCTCAATGGAATAAATCGGATATTTGTCACAAAGTTTCTTCCAATGTTCCACCAATTCTGCAGAAGTGAATTTCTTACCTGTCTTAGGAAGCAGATACTCTCCTGTTTTTCCTGTTTTCCACTCACTTGAAGCTGCATCCATAGCAAGAACAAAATCTTTCCCCGGTTCATAACCTGCTTTCTTTACCGCATCAAGAATAAACTCAATTGCTTCCTCATCACTTCCAAGATCGGGAGCGTATCCGCCTTCATCTCCAACCCCAGTTGCAAGTCCTTTTTCTTTTAACAAAGAACCTAATGCATGAAATACTTCTGTACACCAGCGAAGACCCTCTCGGAAGCTTTTTGCACCCGCCGGCATAATCATAAACTCCTGGACATCCACTGTATTAGCGGCATGTGCTCCACCATTTAATATATTCATCATAGGTACCGGCAGTCTGTTTGCATTTACACCGCCTAAAAATCGATACAGTGGAACATCTAATGAAATGGAGGCTGCTCTTGCACAGGCAATGGAAACTGCCAGAATCGCATTTGCACCCAACTTCGACTTGTCTTTCGTACCATCCGCTGACATCATAGCTGCATCTATTGCATATGTATCGGAAGCATCCATTCCGATCAGAGTTTCATTGATTGTTGTATTAATATTGTCTACTGCTTTTGTAACACCTTTTCCCCCAAACTTACTCTTATCTCCATCTCTGAGTTCAAGTGCTTCGAATTCGCCTGTAGATGCTCCACTTGGAGCAGTTCCTCTTCCGACGGTTCCGTCTGCAAGGTAAACTTCTGCTTCCACGGTAGGATTCCCTCTTGAATCGATAATTTCTCTTCCTATTACTTTTTCAATTTCTAAGTAGTTCATTCTCTTCCTTCTTTCCGGATATCCCTCTCTGCCCTGGATTTCATCCAGTGGCAATGCCAGTTTTCAGCAGTCTGCACATTACACATGGCAGAAAGGAGTCCTAAAATAATTTATTCACGCAGTTAGTTCAATCTAACTATTTACAAATATATCATTTTCTATCCTTCAAAGCAATAGATTATAATGAGAATTTTTCCCTGTTAAGATTTCCATCCGTCTGTAGCCTGTTCTTTTTTGTAGCAATTCAGCCTTCAGCTGAATTCCAGAATTTTAATACAAAGCATATTGGCAACAATGAATGAATCGTCCCTCGTCAAATACTGAACTGTTACCTTTTTTTGAAGTTTTACTCAATTTTGCTTGTATCCCTTCCTATTCTGTGTTAAAATATAGAACGTTTATGGGAAGAAATCATTTCAACATAGAGTTAGAAAGAAAGAAGGATACTATGAAAATTTCAAGAGAAGACATCCGTAACATTGCTATTATCGCCCACGTCGATCATGGTAAAACAACACTGGTGGACGAACTACTGAAACAAAGCGGTGTTTTCCGTGTAAATCAGGAAGTAGAAGAACGTGTCATGGACTCGAATGACATTGAGAGAGAACGTGGCATTACAATTTTATCAAAAAATACAGCTGTTACTTACGAAGGTGTGAAGATTAACATTATTGATACTCCGGGACACGCTGATTTCGGCGGCGAGGTAGAACGTGTGTTAAAAATGGTGAATGGTGTTGTCCTTGTGGTAGACGCTTTTGAGGGACCGATGCCACAGACCAAGTTTGTTTTAAAGAAAGCCCTTGAGCTTTCCCATCCGGTCATCGTCTGTGTAAATAAGATTGACCGTCCGGAAGCACGTCCGGAAGCAGTCATGGACGAAGTATTGGAGCTTTTGTTAGAGTTAGACGCAGATGATGACCAGCTTGACAGCCCATTTGTCTACGCTTCCGCCAAATCCGGCATTGCTATGCTTGAGATTGGGGAAGAAGGCCATGACATGAAACCGCTGTTTGAGACAATTATCAATCATATCCCGGCTCCTACCGGTGACCCGGATGCATCCACACAGGTGCTGATTAGCACCATTGATTATAATGAATATGTCGGAAGAATCGGTGTCGGCAAGGTGGACAATGGCTCCATTAAAGTCAATCAGGAATGTATGCTGGTCAATGCCCATGATCCAGACAAATGTAAGAAAGTAAAGATCAGCAAGCTCTATGAATTTGATGGTCTTAGTAAAGTGGAAGTCGAAGAAGCAACTGTTGGTTCTATCGTTGCAATTTCTGGTATTGCCGGAATCCACATTGGAGATACCCTTTGCTCCCCGGAAAACCCGGAACCAATTCCGTTCCAGAAGATTTCCGAGCCAACGATCGCAATGAATTTCCTTGTAAATGACAGTCCTTTAGCAGGTCAGGAAGGCTCCTATATTACAAGCCGCCATTTAAGAGACCGTCTTTTCAGAGAGCTGAATACTGATGTCAGCCTCAGAGTAGAAGAAACAGAAGATATGGACTGCTTTAAGGTGTCCGGTCGTGGTGAGCTTCACTTATCTGTATTGATTGAAAATATGCGAAGAGAAGGCTACGAATTTGCTGTCAGCAAAGCAGAAGTTCTCTATCACACAGATGAAAAAGGCAAAAAGACAGAACCTATGGAGCTTGCTTATATTGATGTACCGGATGAATTTTCCGGAACTGTTATTGAAAAATTAAGCCAGAGAAAAGGAGAGCTTCAGAACATGTCTGTCGCTGGAAACGGCTCCACACGTCTGGAATTTTCCATCCCAGCCAGAGGTCTGATTGGCTACCGTGGTGAATTTATGACAGATACAAAGGGAAATGGTATTATGAATACTATTTTCGATGGATATGGTCCTTATAAAGGAGATATGCAGTATAGAAAACAGGGTTCCCTGATTGCTTTTGAATCCGGCGAGACTGTAACCTATGGTCTGTTCTCCGCTCAGGAAAGAGGTACTCTTTTCGTAGGACCAGGAGAAAAGGTTTACTCCGGCATGGTAATTGGACAGAACGGAAAAGCCGAGGATATCGAGCTTAACGTCTGCAAAACAAAGAAGCTTACCAACACCCGTGCTTCCGGCTCCGATGATTCCTTAAAGCTTTCTCCTCCAAGGATTCTTTCCTTAGAGCAGGCATTGGAATTTATCGATACCGATGAGTTATTGGAGATTACACCAAAAAATATCCGCATCCGCAAGAAAATTTTAGACCCAACTGCACGTTATAGAGCAAAGAGAAACAGCGGGAATAACTAAGAAAATTCGAAACCTGCATTTATAAAGAAGCAGCAAAAACAAAAATTCAAATTTCGATTTAAAAAATGCCCATTCTATTTACACGCTTACTAAGCATGTATGGAATGGGCATTCTTTTATTCTTTTTTCTTTTTATCCCCGGAATCTTTTTGCCTTCACTTTGCAGCGTTTATTGTAAAATGAAAATCCAAAACCAAGCACTTCCTCATACTCTGTCTCAATTCCTTCAACATAACGTTTCTTTTCAATTTGATCTAACGCTTCTTGACATTTTTTATCCATGTCCTCAAAATTCCTGGTTCTCTTCATCTCTATGACAACAGCTCTTCCTCTCCTCTTATCCCGAAGAACAAGATCTGGTCTTCCCTCCCCTTCTTCCTTATTGGACATTACCTTGTATCCGGAAAAGGAAAGGACCCCAGTAACAAAAGCATGATAGAAATCCTCCTTATAATCATGAAAACTGATTGTATCAAAAAGCATGTCAGACAATAATTCAGAGCATCGTTTTTCCTCCATCTTCCAAAGTGCATCAAACAATTCTTTCCTATCGGAAGACTTTACCTGATCTAAAAACCAACCTTTTACCGTTGTTTGAAATAAACGACGAATTTCTTCATTTGGAATTCTCAATGCCACTGCAGTCTGGTTCTCCATCTCTGTCTGCGTTTTCGTCAAATATCCGGTAAGATAAAGCAGGCTCCACAAATGATCTGCCGAGGAATGAAGTGTATCATAAGTCAGATTTTCTGTAATATTTTTTACAATATATCCACCATCCAGCAGCGTTTCAAAATCTTCATTAATCTGTTCTTCTTCCCACAAATCTTTCCGCTCTATAAAATTACGAATAATACTGTTATCACTGGTATTTTCCCAATAGCTTTTCGGCTCGCTGTCTTCCCTTAACATCAGAGCAGATACATGATTCAATACATCCCATGGACAATAGACATCAACTGAACCAAATTGGTAGCCGTCATACCATCGACGCATTTCTTCTTTGTGATCCAATAATTCGGTATCAGACAAAATTTTATCTACATCACTGTCAGTAAAACCAAAGTATTCTTCAAATCGATTGGTGGAAATGGTATCCTCAACAAAATGATTGGTTCCTGTAAAAATACTCTCTTTGGCTATTTTTAAACAACCTGTAATCACAGCAAACTTTAAATAGGGATTTGTCTTTAAACTCATATTAAATAATGTCCTGATGGTGCCAAGCATTTCCTGATAAAAACCGTTATCACTTGCCTTTGCCAGTGGTACATCATATTCATCAATGATTAAGATAACCTGTTTTCCATAATGACTGCACATCATTCTCGTCAAATAAAAAAAACCATTCTGTGTCTCTTCCTCCGACCCATTTTTTTCAAGAAAACGTTGAAATATTTTCCGGTCAACTGGATCCACCTTTTCACTCTCTCCTAAAAATCTGTGTTCTACACAAAAATTTGATAAGATCACTTTCCATTGTTCATATGCCGCTTGAAATGTCATCCCCTGTACACTCTTTAACGTCACAAATACAACCGGCCACTGGTTCCTCCATTTGGCACACAGACTCTTCTCTTTCTCTATCGCAAGTCCCTCAAAATCTTTTCTGCTGTCCCTCGCTATATCAAAAAAATCTTCCAGCATGGACATATTCAGTGTCTTGCCAAACCGGCGGGGCCGGGTAATCAAATTCACTTCAAATGCTTGGGATAAAAGTTCTTTTATTAACCTGGTTTTATCTATATAATAGTTTTCATTTTGTCTTAATTTATGAAAATTATCTATTCCTAATGGAAACTGGATTGCCATAATCATTCCTTCCTTCCATAAAAAATGTCCCGTTCCAACCTGCTGATTCCTCATACTATATCATGAGTATACCATGCAGATTGGAACGAGACAAGCGATGTATCCGCTAATTTTCAATACCTAATTTTC
>JAUNBT010000153.1:0-2104 GCA_030526985.1 Lachnospiraceae bacterium
AGCTTTCATCCTGTACTTGAATCCAGCCTTTTTTAAAGGCTTCTAAGCGGTCAAGTGTATCATAACCGGATATCTTTCGGATACAGGAAAGATAAGTTCCTTTTGTTACTGTCACACCATCTTTTTTCAAGCTTTCTTCCACTTCTTTTGCGGAAGCTTTTGATAAGTTGATTCGAATCGATGTCTCTGGCTCTTTTACAGAGGCTTCGCACATATGTTTTACTGTCTAATAAGGATAATCCTGTCTCCATGTTTCCACAATCCATCGGGGCATGGAATATTGGATAGAGAGAAAAGAAAGCGGTTCCTTCTCCTCATCCGGCAACGTGATTTTATCCTGATTTCTCACAATATTTCGCAAAATTCCATTGACAAAGCCGGAAAGATTGGAAAATCCTTTCTTTCGCGCCAGTTTCACAGCCTCATTGCAGGCCGCAGAAGAAGGCACCTGTTTCATAAATAGAATTTGATACAGAGACATCCGAAGAAGATTGCGAATCAGTGGTTTTTGTTTTTCCATCTTCTTACTGGAAAACTGGTTGAGCACATAATCTAAATAAATCTGCTGTTCTAAAGTTCCCTCAAATAACCGGGTCATAAAAGCCCGTTCCTGTTTTGGGACGAACTGGTGCCGAAGAAGCAGACCAAAAAGTCCCTGACTGCTCATGACTTTTTTTCTGTCTATATCCGTTAGGAGAAGGAGCACTTCTTCTCTGGGATTATACTGTTCCATCTTAACCTAACCTCGATCCCATCTCTATCTGATTGCCGACTAAAAATGCCTGCATCGTCATTCTTTTTTTACCCTGTAGCTGAACTTCCAACAGCTTCAGTGCATTTTTCCCACATTTTACCGTAATGGACTGTTTGTCTTTTGCAATCACGGTTCCTGCCGCTGCATCCTCACTGCTTAAAACGACTTCACTGTCCCAGATTTTTAATGTTTTTTGATTCCAGGAAGTATAAGCACTTGGCCAGGAATTCAGCCCCCGAATCAGCCGCTCCAAAACGGCAGCGTCCCGCTTCCAGTCAATTCTTCCGATTTCCCTTGTAAGCATATGGGCATAACAGCTCTCTTCCTCCTTTTGGGGAATTCTTGGGGCTGTTTTCTCTTTTAACAGCTCTAATGTCTTTAGAATCAGAGGACCACCTAACGCAGAAAGCTTATCGTGAAGGGTCTCGGCCGTCTCCTTTGGATCAATGGCTACGGTTTCCTTCAAAATCATATCCCCTGTATCCAAGCCTTTTGCCATATACATGGTCGTAACTCCGGTCTCTTTCTCTCCATTGATAATGGCCCACTGCATTGGGGCAGCCCCTCTGTACTTTGGAAGCAGAGAAGCATGGACATTAATACATCCTAAGGCAGGAATATTTAAAATACTTTCCGGAAGAATCTGTCCGAAAGCCACAACAACAATTGCTTCCGGTGCCATCTTTCGAATTTGTTCCACTACCTCTAAATCCCTTACTTTGGCCGGTTGATATACCGGAATCCCATATTCTAATGCCTTTTCTTTCACCGGCGGATAGGCCATGGCTTTTCCTCTGCCTTTCGGCTTATCCGGCTGGGTAAATACACCGATTACTTCATGAACTTTCACCAATGCCTCTAACGTAGGCACTGCAAAGTCCGGAGTTCCCATAAATAATATCCGCATGTATTCTACTCCTCTTCTACATCTCTTAATGGTCCTAATGCTCTCGCTGCATATAATACTCCATCTAAATGGTCTAATTCGTGGCAGATTGCTCTTGCCAGAAGTCCTTCTGCCTCCACAACAAATTCTTCCATCTTTTCATTGTAAGCCCGGCAGTGAACGTACATCGGACGTTTTACAGGAGCCAGCTTTCCGGGAATGCTTAAGCAGCCCTCGTCATCTATCTGCTCGCCGCCCTCATAGATAATCTCTGGATTAATCAATGTCAAAGGATTTCCATCCATCACATCGATTACGACTACTCTTTTTAAAATTCCCACCTGAGGTGCAGCAAGTCCAACACCGTGTGCCTCATACATTGTCTCATACATATCTTCAATCAGTTCCCGGATTCTTGGTGTCATCTCCCGGATTTCTTTACATTTTTTGTCTAAACATGAATC
>JAUNBT010000153.1:2114-8031 GCA_030526985.1 Lachnospiraceae bacterium
ACCCATAATACGAATTGTACGAATTGCCATCTTGTTTCTATCTCCTTTATTGTTATTATACTTTGTCCATTCGTCAATGACTTTTCGTCAATTGACGCTTTATTGTAAGATTTTTAAATATATCTTAATAAATTCCCATTGGATTTCTATCGTAATACAAATGCACCTGGGAAAAAATATCCTCTGTCTGTGTGTAATCCTCAATCCTGTTTCTTACAGCCAAAAGCCTGTCCGCATTGTTTTCTTTGATATAGAGCACTCTGCGGTAAACATCATTAATTTTAGGAAATGCCCCCTCACCGGGTCCAATCAGCATAAGCTTATCTGGTCCGTAGATTCTATGCAAGTAGGACGCAATCATGTTCATGGCAACAATTCCATCCTCCTCCTTCCGGCTTGTACAAAAAACAACTAACATCTCGCAGGCCGGAGGATATTTTAATAATCTTCGAAATGTCATCTCCTGCTCATAGAACTCTTCATAGTTCTGTCTTCCTGCCGTTACAATGGCATAATGATCCGGCTGATAGGTCTGAATCATAACCTCGCCCGGACGGTTTCCCCTCCCGGCTCTTCCTGCCGCCTGCGTAAGCAGCTGAAAGGTTTTTTCTCCAGCCCTGAAATCTCCGGCATGTAGAGAAAGATCAGCGGCAATGATTCCCATCAATGTCACCCTGGAAAAATCATGTCCCTTTACAATCATCTGGGTTCCCACAAGAATATCCGCCTCTCCTTTGGAAAAAGCAGAAAGCATCTGGTCATAGCTGTCCTTTTTCCTTGTAGTATCCATATCCATGCGAAGAACTCTCGCCTCGGGAAATTCCCGGTATAAGGCTGCTTCCACTTTCTGAGTCCCAGTCCCAAAAGCAGCAATGTGTTTACTCTTACATTCTGGGCAGAGCTTTGGAATCGCCCTTTCGTAACCACAATAATGGCATACCATCCGTCCCCCCCTATGATAAGTCAAAGACACATCACAATGAGGACATTTTAACACAAAGCCACAGGCACGGCAGCTGATAAATCCGGCAAATCCTCTTCGGTTCAAAAAGAGCATGACCTGTTCCTTCCGGTTCAGCCGGTCCTCAATCGCCTCCCGCAGCTGTCTGCTGAACATGGAGCGGTTTCCCGCTTTTAGTTCCTCTCGAAGATCAATAATCGATACTGTCGGAAGTGCCATCTGATTTGCCCGTTGTTTTAAAATCCAAAGACGGTAAATTCCCAGTTTTGCCTTCGTAAAGGATTCTAAAGACGGTGTCGCAGACCCCAGCACCAGACTGGCACCACATAAAGATGCCAGCTTTGCCGCCGCATCTCTTGCATGATATTTGGGAGAAGTCTCACTTTTGTAAGCGCCTTCATGTTCCTCATCAATAATGATAAGTCCAAGATTGGAAAAAGGCGTAAAAAGTGCTGAGCGGGGACCAATCATGATACTAATTTCTCCCTTTTGTGCCCGCACAAACTGGTCATATTTTTCCCCTTTTGACAATCGGGAATTGACAAAAGAGACCTGATCCCCAAAATGGGTATAAAACCGGGATACTGTCTGATGGGTCAGGGAAATCTCTGGAATCAAAACAATGACCTGTCTTCCTGTCTCGATTACCCGACGAATCAAGGACAAATACACTTCCGTCTTTCCGCTTCCCGTCACACCGTAGAGCAGATAGGTCTTTCGAATTCCAGCCTGATCATCTCTTACAAACTCCTCATAAATCAGCTGCTGCTGATCATTTAACGGATGAATCCCTCTTCTATCGTCTGTGTTCTTTACCGGATTTTTAAACCTTCTGCTGCTCTCCATTCGAAGAACACCTTCTTTTTCCAACGACTCTACTGTTTTTCCGGTAATATTTTCTTCCTTGCAAAGGACACGATAAGAAACCGGATTCTCCCGCATCAGCCGCTGCAAAACTCTTTCTTTGGCGGCAAAATGTTTCCTTTTATATTTCTCTGCCTTTTCCTTTGCTTCCTCAAAAGGCAATAAAAGATAGATTGTTTTCTCCTCAAGTGCCCCTGTTTTTTGACGAACAGATAACACTGTCTTTAATGCCTGAATCATCGTAGAACCATACTCTTCTTTCATCCAGAGAGCCAGCTCAATCAGTCTTTTTTCCGCCTTCAGTTCCGTATCCCGGATAGAAATAATTTCTTTGACCTTTGACGGATCAAATTGCACCTGATTTGAGATTCCAACAATGTATCCTTCTCTTTTCTTATTGCCTCTGCCAAAAGGTACGACCACTGTCTTTCCCACCTGTGCCTGTGAAAGGAGCTCATCCGGTATTTTATACTGAAACACCTTGTCCACGGCCTCATGGGATATATCTATAATGATATCTGCATACACTTTATTCTTCTGCCCCTAACAGTTCAAGAACAATCTCTTCTTCATTCATATGATATTTATTCCCTTTAATTTCCTGATAGGTTTCATGCCCCTTGCCGGCAAGCACAACAATGTCTCCCGGACGGGCATTGGTCATACAATACGCAATTGCTTCCTTCCGGTCAATAATTTCCATATATTCTCCATCTGTCTTTTCTATTCCGGTAATAATATCATCTATAATAGCCTGAGGCTCCTCATAACGAGGATTATCTGAAGTAATTACTGTAAAATCAGCCATCTTTCCCGATACTTCACCCATCTCAAACCGTCTGGATTTAGCCCGGTTGCCGCCACAGCCAAACATGCAGACTAATCTCGGCGGTTGATACGCTCTCAGTGTCTTTAAAATACTCTCTAATGCCACTGCATTATGGGCATAATCGATAATCAGCGTATAATCGGATCCAGTTGGAACAATCTGTACCCTTCCTTTTACTTTCAGATTTGAGAGAACCTGATTCACTGTCTCTTCTTCCACACCAAAATGACGAACTACCGCAATTGCACCAAGTGCATTATATACACTAAAAGATCCTGGCACACCTACATGTACTTCGTAATCTAACAGACCGCTCATCTTAAAATCTACACCTAAATAATCTGTTTTTCTTGTAAGTTCAATCTCAGATGCCCGAAGATCTGCATTCTCATGAAGTCCGAAAGTTTCCACCGGACAAAGGGCATCCTTTGTAATTTCCTCGTAATGTTCATCATCCCGGTTTGCAATTCCCTGGATGCACTGTTTGAACAAAAGAGACTTGCAGTATAAATATTCTTCAAAGCTTTCATGTTCATTCGGACCAATATGGTCCGGTGATAAATTGGTAAAAAGGCCATAATCAAACTGAATTCCAGCAGTACGGTCAAGTTTTAATCCCTGAGAAGAGACCTCCATTACCACTGCATCACATCCTTCTTTTACCATCCTGTCAAAGAAACGGTGAATATCATAGGACTCCGGTGTTGTGTTGTTCACAGGAATATGCTCCTCGCCAATGACCACCTCAATGGTTCCAATCACACCTACCTTGTGGCCTGCTGCCTCAAGCATGGAACGAATCATATAGGTCGTTGTCGTCTTTCCTTTCGTTCCGGTTACACCAATTGTCTTAAGCTTTCTGTCCGGATGCCCAAAATAAGAAGCGGAGATAAGAGCCATTGCATAACGGGTATTCTCTACCTGTATCACCGTAACACCCTCATCGACTTCGACTTCTCTCTCCACTAACAGTACACTGGCACCCTTATTGACCACCTCTTTTGCAAAGTTGTGTCCATCCGACACTGCCCCCGCAATACATATAAAAAGATCGTCTTCTGACACCTTTCTGGAATCATTTACTACGTTGTTTATCTCTTTGTCTATTGTTCCCTGGAGACATTCATAGGAAAGTCCCTCAAGTAATTTTGTTAACTTCATTCTCATTCCTCACAATCTTTTTCCGTATAATCACGGCATACTCTATTATATTTTACCTCTTAATGAGTGTCCGCGTCAATGACTAATTGGTCTAAAAGCGACGAGAGTGACGAGTTTTGCGTGTGGGGGTGTTTGTGTCATCTTCATTCCATCGATTGGACAATAAGAATATTTGAAACATGTCTATTGGCCCATAAAAAAAGATTCATATTAAACTGCTTAAATAATCCGCAGCTATATGAATCTTTTCTTATTTTAACACCTGTATTTTTCTATCTTGCACGTATGAACTTTTGTCTTTACATCATAATTAATTCCAACGAGCAATATTTCCCCACCGTAATCTTTTAATAATTCAGGATACTTTCTGTCTTTTATTTGTGCAATGGCCGCCTCTTCTGAGCGGTTCCATTTTAATTTAAAGTTTCTTCCAAGAGAATGTCCGAATTTTGAATCATTCTGGCAATTTCTTTATGACCTCCCATCGTTACTGCAAGTAAGAATTCCTGCCGTACCTCTTCGTTAGGAATAAAAACAGTTTCCGAATCTGCGTCATATCCCAGATATCCTAAATGAACCAACAAAGTAAGAACATCATCTTTTACCCTGATATTTGTCATATCATTTTGAAAAGAACCTACATTTATTTTTATATGGGCACCACCTAACATTTGGATAATTGCTTCTTTTAAGCCATCTTCATTTAATTCAATGTATATTTTTAAAGACTCATAAGTTTCTGTTCTAGTCCAATAGCTTTCGAAATCTCCACTTTTAATTGCTTCCATGACAGAATTCGGACTATACACAGACTTTAACCTGCGAAATGAATATCCGTCATACCAATGTTTCATCTCATCAAAATTCATTTGGCTCTGTTCACACAACATTTTCACTTCATTTTCTGTAAAGCCTACATACTCAGCCAGATTTTTAGGATTTAGCATAGTATATTCTCTAAAATCAGATACTGCTGATTGAGATCCATATTTTTTGATTGGTAAAATTCCTGTCATGTAAGCAGCTTCCAGCATTTTATCTGTCCAACTGCTTTTGAACATTCCCCGTAAAAAATTGATATATTCTTTTTGAAGTTCTGTATCCTCTTTTGCTTCACGAAAAAGTGCATCCCATTCATCTATAATAACAATAAACTTTCTTCCCGTTGCTTCTGTTATATTATATAACATCCCGAACAAAGTAAAATCTTCTTTCACATTCGGATATTCCTGTCTTAATTCTTCAATGACACGGCTACTGATATCCGAAACAACATTTTTTATATTCGATGCACTTGAAATAAAAAGCGTAATATCCAAATAAATAACATCGTATTGATTTAAATAAAGCTGATAGGATGTATATATACAAAAGAGAGCAAACTCATGCTCTCTTTTGCCTTTCTTCTATCGTAATAGAGATATAAACTTATTTTATATCTTATTTACCTATTCATCAACCCTGTTAAAGTTAATTAAACAGCCCTTCAAGATGATTTCTCTCTCATCATCTGTAAGCTCTCCCATCTTTAGGGTCATCTTTTTCAGTCCATCTTCTTTTACGACATAGGCATCGAAAGAAGAAGCTTTCTCTTCCACTGCTGTTCTCACATTCGGCAGGAACAGATAATCTCCATTTGTAAAAGGAAGTTCTCCCTTGTCAATAATAAATGGAAGCATACCCCAGTTAATCAGGTTAGAGCGGTATCTCTTTGTCGCATACTCGTTGGCAATGTTTGCCCAGCCGCCTAATACCTTCTGACAGGAAGCAGCCTGCTCTCTCGCGGAACCATCACCTGGTTTTACAGCAAAAATTGTACTGCCTACACCTAAATTGCCCTCGCCGACATCAGAAAACATAGTATGTACCTTTTCCATTACCGGTTTTAATTCCGGTAAAGCCTCAAGTGGGCATACACCGGCTTCGATTGCTTTTTGTGCCTTTTGTACTTCCTTTGCTTTCCAACGTAGGAAGGATCTTTTCTTGATAAAGTAAATTCTGCAAGTCCTAACGGATTCGAGCGGTATGAAGAAGTCTCGCCGGATGGAATCAGTTCATCTGTTGTTGTTACCGGATCGTGAATCTCAGACACAACCTTTAAA
>JAUNBT010000154.1 GCA_030526985.1 Lachnospiraceae bacterium
TTCTTATAAAAAAATACCCCGGTCCGCCATATCAAAATTATTGATATAAAGCGGACCGGAGTATTTTTTTTATTTCCAGAACTAAAGATAACGAAATAAGTCTTTGGCTTCATCCTTACGGACAGTCTCAGCAATATTCAAGATTTCTGCTTTTACTTCCCGGTTGCCAAAATGAATTTCGATGATGTCTCCAGGTTTGACAGCCAGGCTTGCCTTGGCAGTCTTGCCGTTTACCAGAACTCGTCCTGCGTCGCAGGCTTCGTTGGCAACGGTACGGCGCTTAATCAGCCGGGAGACCTTTAGAAATTTGTCTAATCTCATTATTAACCATTCACCTGATCTTTTAAAGCTTTTCCTGCTTTGAATTTTGGAGTTTTGGAAGCAGCAATCTGGATTGTCTCGCCTGTCATTGGGTTTCTGCCCTCTCTTGCAGCTCTCTCAGATACTTCAAATGTTCCAAAACCTACTAACTGAATCTTCTCACCTTTTGCTAATTCCTCAGCGATTACATCAGTGAAAGCTTTTAATGCTTTTTCAGCCTCTTTTTTGGATAATTCTGTCTTCTCAGCAATTGCTGCAACTAATTCCGTTTTGTTCATAATCTTTCCTCCTAAAAACAATAGTTTTGATTGCTATACGCTATAAAGATATTTATACCTTTTTCTGTTGCGTTTGTCAAGGAAAAATCCATATTTAAAGCATTTCTGAGATAAATATAGAAATAAAAGTAGTTATAAAATGTCTGCTGGGTACATAGATTTATAAAACAAAGGGGGTGGACGGTATGGATGAGAGACAACTTGTAAAAGCACATAAAATTAGTCTGAATAATCGCTCTTTCGGATTGATTACCGGAGTGAGGGAAGTGATTTCATTTGATGCGATAGAAATTATTTTGGATACGGAACAGGGTGTGCTGATTATAAAAGGAGAAGATCTCCATGTGACCCGGTTGACAGTGGATAAAGGGGAGGTGGAAGTGACTGGAAAAATCGACTGCATGATGTATTCTGATGTAGAGGATAAAAAAAGAAACAGAGAAGGACTGCTTACCCGTTTATTCCAATGAAGATCTGTTTTTTGTAAAACGAGGAAATGTTACGAAATCGATTCTAAAACTTTCATTCCAAAAAAATAAAAACCAGAAAAAATAAAAATGGGGGATTTCATGGAAACCGGGATAGGCAGTGAAGTAAAATTATTTCTTATCAGTATTTTAGCCGGCATGATTCTGTTTGGTGTCTTTGATATTGGAAAAGCATTTCGGGAAGCAATCCGGCATAAGAACAGCTGGGTGGCCGCAGAAGATTTTCTCTATTGGATTTTTGCCTCATTTTTTTTATTTTATATCTTTTTTGCATTTAATGAGGGGGTGCTGCGCAATTATGTCATATGGGGAAGTCTTGGCGGAATCAGGCTGTATTATCTGTGCTTTCGGAAGCTGTTTTTGAAACCATTTTTTCTTCTATTTTGTACTATAGGGAAATTATTGTGTTTTTTTCGGTTTTTTTGTCGAAATGCCAAGAAATTTTTTGTCAAAGTCTGTATTTTACCATTGAAAAAAGTCGTAAAAACGATTACAATTGTATTACGTCGTGACTAATTAGGACCAAAAGACGACAAGAAGAAATCGGATGGCAGGAAGAGAATAGAATGGAGATCGGACTATGAAATTTTTCAAGAATATTTTCAAGAACAAAAAACAGAAGAAGAAGCTCACCCGTCAGAATAAGATTCAGACCGGAATCATTGTTTTAATTGTATGCATGGTTTTAGGTGCAGTCGGGTTTAACAGTCATAGAATTAAGGTAAAGTCTCAGGAGTATGCGGTGAAAGAAGCAGAGTTAGAAGCACAGATTGCAGAGGCGAAGGCAGAGCAGGAAGCTTTAGAAGAACAGGAAGAATATATGGATACGGATGCATATAAGGAAGAGATTGCCAGAGAACAGTTTGGTATGGTAAAAGAAGGCGAATATATTCTCAAAGAGAAAGCGAGTAATGAATAATTTATCTGGATTTGAATAATTCCTTTTTTATGAAATCCTTTTGGGAAAAATTTTTTGAATATTTTTGAAAAATATTCTTGACAAATGAGATACGGGATGATATTATATCACTCGTTGAGTGCGGCGGGATAGCTCAGTTGGCTAGAGCACACGGTTCATACCCGTGGTGTCGAGAGTTCAAATCTCCCTCCCGCTACTCTTTATATAGAAAAGACAGCCGTAAGACATAAAGTTTTGCGGCTGTCTTTTTCATATTCCCGAATTTGACAAAATATTTTCCTTCTTTTTTGTATACTGAGAAAGCAGTTTAGAAAAGCTTTGGGAGGAATATATTATGGCAGGTCGTAGAAGAAGCAGGATAGAGCAGGACCGGGTATTTGAGGAATTGATAAAAAATACAAAAAATCAGATGAAAGAGATTTCCTTTTCTTATGAAAAATTAGGCCATACGCTAAAGAAAATGCCAAACCGGCGATGGAATTTAAGTGAAGAGGAAATTTTAAATATTTTGGGACGGATTTCGATTGAAGCATGTGAGGGATGCAGCCGGTTTTATCAGTGTTATCGATCAGAAAAGGGACAGATGATTGAAGAAGTAACGGATATGTTAGACCAGTTGGAAAAACATGGCATCGGAGTCAAGCTAAAGGTTCCAAAGACTTTTGAAGAGCGATGTCTACGAAAAGATCATTTTTTAGAGGAACTCTTTTGGTCCTATGAGATTATAGGGATTAATCGCAGCTGGCAGAATAAAATGCTTTATCAGCGCAAGGTTATGGCTTCCCAGATGGAGGAGATGGCAAGAATTTTGTTTGACTGTGCTGCTATGATGGGATATGACAAAAAGGGAGAGGCCTGTTGGGAAAAAACATTGAGAAAGGTACTAAAGCGGGAAAATGTAGTGATGGGATGTGTTCGTTTTTATGAGAATACAGGAAAAAGAAAGGAAGTATTTTTGATTGCCCGTTGTAAAAAAGAAAGCATCCGTGCAGAACGAGTTGCAAAAATCATAGGAGATGTGTTGAAAGTACCGATGATCCCAGCGAAAGAGTGCCGCTTGGCAGTCTATGGGGAGATGGCACTATTTCATTTTATAGAAGATGTTAACTTTCAAATTGTTACCGGAGTTTTGCAAAAAGCAAAAGAAGGGGAAGAAGTGTGCGGAGATTTATTTTCTGTTCTAAGACTGGATAAAGGGAAGGAAATTTTTCTTTTGACAGATGGAATGGGCAGTGGGCCGCAGGCAATGGAGGAAGGAAAGCAGACATTAGAATTGATGGAACAGCTTTTAGATACGGGATTTCATGAAGAAGAAACGTTAAGGCTGGCAAATGGGGCAATTACCTTCGGAATTGAGCGAACGATGTATTCCTCCGTTGATCTTTTATCCATTAATCTATTTACCGGAGTCATGAAAATAATGAAGGCAGGCAGTGCCGCTACTTTTGTTGTGAGAAAAAGTCGAATAGAAGTGATATTGTCGAAAACCCTCCCGGCAGGACTTTTGTGGGAAGTTGAGTTTGACGTTCTCTATAAAAAGTTATATGATGGGGATAGTGTTGTCCTTGTGTCCGATGGTGTTCTTGACAGTATATCTCAAGTGAACCCAGAGGATAAGTTAAAAAGTTTCTTACCCACTCTTTATAGAGAAAATCCGGGACAAGCTGCGGAAAAAATCATGGACTGGGCATTGCAGCAGTCGAAAGGGCAAAGGCGGGACGATATGTCTGTAATGGTGATACATATCTGGAAAAAGAATCATCGTTTCAGACGGGAAGCAGGATAATAAGGAAGAAAATGAAAAAAGAAATAAAAAAGACAATAGAGCAATTTCATATGGTTATACCGGGAGACCGGATTTTGATTGGAATATCCGGAGGTGCTGATTCTGTATGTCTGACTCAGCTTCTTTATGAACTGTCAAAAGAGTATTCTTTTACGCTGGCGGCAGTTCATTGTCATCATGGAATCAGAGGACAGGAAGCGGATGAAGATGCGTTGTTTGCTCAACAGTTTTGCGAGAAGCGAGGGATTCCCTTTTATTTTAAAAAAGAAGATGTGAGGCAACGAGCAGAGAAAGAAAGAATTTCCGAGGAGGAAGCAGGTCGTAATTTTCGCTATGAGACATTTTTAAAGATTATGAAAGAACAAAAGCTCAACAAGCTTGCCGTTGCTCATAATGCCAATGACAGAGCGGAGACAATGCTTTTTCATCTGGCAAGGGGGACGAATCTATCCGGCCTTGCTGCCATGGAACCGAAAAGACAGTTTGCTCCGGGGATGGATCTTATCCGGCCTCTATTATATATGGAGAGAAGAGAAATCGAAGAATGGCTTTTAAAAAGAGAAATTTCCTGGAAGACAGATGGTACAAATCTTACAGATCTCTACACAAGAAATAAAATCCGTCACACAATACTGCCAGCCCTGGAAGAAATCAATCCCCGGACTGTACGGCACATGGGTGAGACAGCGGAAGGAATTCGGGAAACTCTTTCCTATTTAGATGGGATGGAAGAGCAGGCCTGGCTAAGTTGTCATAATGAAAATGAGAAAGCAATCTTGTATCTGGAACCATTTTCCAGGTTACATGTATATTTAAAAAAAGCGGTTCTTTACCGATGGCTTTCTTCTCTATCTGGCGGGAGAAAGGATTTGGAAGGGATCCATGTGAAACTATTACTCTCCCTTGCAGAAGGCGCGAGTGGAAGAAAAATCAGTCTGCCGGATCATATAGAGATAAAAAAGGAATATGATAAATTAAAGGCACAAAAAGTGAGTGACCCGATTTTACACAATCAGCAAAATCAACTGGAAAATGTGCCTGTTTTCATTCCATTATCCGCAATCACACCGATAAAAGAGAATAATATGGTGATTGAGACGGAAATACTGTCCGAAAATAAGCAGGAAATTTTAAAAAAGAAGTATACGAAATTCTTTGATTGTGATAAAATAAAAAATGGACTTTGTCTGCGGTTTTGGAAGCCAGGTGACTATATCTGTCTTCGGGAGGACGGAGGAAGAAAGAAATTGAATCGATATTTTATCGATGAGAAGATTCCGCCCTCTGAGAGAGGAAAGATTTATCTTTTGGCAGATGGAAACCATATCCTGTGGATGATTGGATACAGGATAAGCGGTTACTATAAAGTAACTGAAAAGACAGAGAACATTTTATCTGTTACTGTAAAATGCATAGAAAAAACGAAAGATAGAAAAGGAGAAGATCATGTCAGATAAGATTAGTGTGCTGTTATCAGAAGAGCAGGTAGACGAAAGAATTGCCCAGCTTGGAGAAGAAATCAGCAAAGCCTATGAGGGCAAGGAGATTCATCTGATTTGTATTTTAAAGGGCGGTGTCTTTTTTGCCTGTGAATTAGCAAAGAGAATTACGGTTCCGGTTTCTTTGGACTTTATGTCTGTATCCAGCTATGGCGATAGTCAGGAATCTTCTGGAATTGTAAAAATTGTAAAAGATTTAGATGAAGAGCTTTTGGATAAGCATGTTTTGATTGTGGAGGATATTATTGACTCTGGAAAGACATTAAATCATTTGATTCCGATGCTTTATTCAAGAAAGCCAAAAGACATTAAGCTTTGCTCCCTTCTCAGCAAACCGGACAGGAGAGAAGTGGAAGTTAAAATTGACTACCTGGGATTTGAGATACCGGATGCCTTTGTAGTAGGCTACGGATTAGATTATGCACAAAAGTACAGAAATCTGCCGTATATCGGGGTTGTAGAATCATAAGACGAGAGGAGACTAACATTGAACAGAAACACAAGAAGTGGATTTGGATTTTATTTCCTTATCATGATAGCAGTGTGTGCCCTGCTTTATATGACACAACGGATGCAGATGACCAATACTGTGAGTTATTCGGAGTCTGAATTTGTAAGCGATTTAGAGATGAATCAGGTGGCAGATGTTACAATTTCACAGAATGAGGAAGTTCCGACCGGATCGGTTCAGGTAACATTAGAATCCGGCGGTACAAGAGAATTTTATACAACAGATGTGAACAAAGTACTTACTGCTATTGAAGAGAAAGCGCCAGACCTGAGTCCAACGGTTCTTGATGTGACAAAGCCGAGTTGGATTTTGAGTGTATTGCCCTATGTGGTCATGGCATTTTTGGTTGTTTTTTTGATGATGTTTTTTATGAATCAGAATGGAGGCGGCAATTCTAAGGTCATGAACTTTGGAAAGAGCCGGGCCAAGATGCATATTGACGGAAAGACCAAAGTGACTTTTCAAAATGTAGCCGGATTAGATGAAGAAAAAGAAGAGTTAAGAGAGATTGTGGACTTTTTAAAGAGTCCGGGTAAATTTATTGAAGTCGGTGCAAGAATACCGAAAGGCGTGCTGCTTGTAGGCCCTCCGGGAACCGGTAAGACATTACTTGCCAAAGCGGTGGCCGGTGAGGCGGGTGTACCTTTTTTTAGTATTTCTGGTTCTGATTTCGTGGAGATGTTTGTCGGTGTCGGTGCATCCCGTGTGAGAGATTTGTTTGAGGAAGGTAAGAAGAATGCTCCTTGTATTATTTTCATTGATGAGATTGATGCAGTGGCAAGGAGAAGAGGTACCGGTCTTGGCGGTGGACATGATGAGAGAGAACAGACCTTGAATCAGTTGCTTGTTGAGATGGATGGTTTTGGCGTGAATGAGGGAATCATTGTGGTTGCAGCGACAAACAGGGTAGATATTTTAGACCCAGCTATCCTGCGTCCGGGACGATTTGATAGAAAAGTTATGGTCGGAAGGCCGGATGTAAAAGGAAGAGAAGAAATTCTGAATGTCCATGTAAAAGGGAAACCGCTTGCAGAGGATGTGGATTTGTCCCAGATTGCAAGAACAACAGCTGGTTTTTCCGGCGCGGATTTGGAGAATCTAATGAACGAGTCGGCAATTTATGCAGCCAGAGGCGACAGAAAGTTCATTAAAAAAGAAGATATAGATAAAGCTTTTATTAAAGTTGGAATTGGTACAGAAAAGAAGAGCCGTCTTGTTCCGGAAAAGGAGCGTAGAATTACGGCCTATCACGAGGCTGGTCATGCGATTTTATTCCATGTAATGCCGGATATGGAGTCTGTTTATACGATTTCGATTATTCCTACCGGAGTGGGGGCAGCAGGTTATACGATGCCGCTTCCAGAAAATGACAATGTCTTTATGACAAAGGGAAAGATGCTCCAGGAAATCAAGGTGGATTTAGCCGGACGTGTGGCAGAAGAGTTGATTTTTGACGATATTACGACCGGTGCTTCCCAGGATATTAAAGTGGCAACAAAGACAGCGAGAGCCATGGTGACAGAATATGGTATGTCAGAGAAAGTTGGCCTCATTAATTATGGCGAGGAAAATGGGGACGAAGTTTTCTTAGGCAGAGATTTAGGCCATGCAAGAAGTTATGGTGAAGATGTGGCTACAGTCATTGATCAGGAAGTGAAAAGAATCATTGATGAGTGCTATCAGGAAACCCATCGGATTCTTACAGAGAATATGCCGGTTCTGCATCGTTGTGCGAATCTTCTTCTTGAAAAAGAAAGAATAGACCGTGATGAGTTTGAGGCTCTGTTTGTGGAAACGAACGAAGAAGCAAAATTGTCTGAAAATGAAGCATAAACCATTTAGACTTTCAAAATAGCAAGTTCAAAAAGGAGGCAGGATTTGTCTCCTTTTTTGTTAGAATTGTCGAATTAGTAAAAAAAGGGGTGCAGTTTTGCACAAAACTTTTTTTAAAATTGTGAAAAGTTTATGCACACTTATCTGTACTCTCTTGCTATAATAATACTCGTAACCCCCCCCAATACATTATATAGTTTTTGCTACACCCAATAAGTAACAAAATACCTTCTCCAAAAGGGCAGTGACTACGGTCACTGCCCTTTTACCGTATAAAAAATAGCCAAAAGCTAATAATGATAAATTTTTTTTGAATCTTTGCCATGAATATGGTAATATCCTGTCTTTGACAGTTGTGAAAACAAAAAAGTCCGTAAGCCCTTTATTTA
>JAUNBT010000155.1 GCA_030526985.1 Lachnospiraceae bacterium
ATTATAACATGACATTATGAAAAAATAAATAATTATAATTTTTCATTATTACATTTTTATGATATTGTACAGAAGAAAGGAATAAATCTTTAAATAACACAAAAGAAAGAGGGAAAGAAAATGAATTTTATAAGACAAAACGGACCAGGCATTTTACTCTGCCTTGTTATAGCAATACCCTGCTGGATTTTGGGGAATCAGTTTCCAGTGATTGGAGGACCAGTCTTTGCCATTTTGACTGGTATGATTCTTACACTCGTCCTTAAGAAAAAAGATCGTCTGCAAAGTGGCATTACTTACACCTCCAAAAAGATTTTGCAGTATGCGGTGATTCTTCTTGGGTTTGGAATGAACTTATCCGTCGTATTACAGACAGGAAAACAATCCTTGCCGATTATTCTTTCTACAATCTCCACTTCATTGATCATTGCAGCAGTTTTACATAAGGGAATGCACATTCCAGGAAAAATATCTACCTTGGTGGGGGTCGGTTCTTCTATTTGTGGCGGTTCTGCAATTGCCGCAACGGCTCCGGTCATTGAGGCAGATGATGAGGAGGTTGCACAGGCAATTTCCGTCATCTTTTTCTTTAATGTACTGGCAGCGGTACTATTTCCGACTTTTGGTGCATTTCTCGGTTTTTCCACAAAAAGTGGGGAGGCATTTGGGATTTTTGCCGGGACAGCGATCAATGATACCTCTTCGGTAACGGCAGCAGCTTCTACCTGGGATTCTCTGTATCATTTAGGCTCGGCTACACTCGATAAGGCGGTTACCGTAAAGCTTACCCGGACACTTGCCATTATTCCGATTACACTTGTTTTAGCATTTATGCGCACAAGGAGGGAAAAAGCTTCTGGAAACAGCTTTGATTTTAAAAAGATTTTTCCATTTTTTATTCTGTTCTTTTTACTTGCCTCGCTGATTACTACAGTTTCCATAAGCATGGGAGTTCCAGCTGATTTTTTTGTACCTTTTAAGACTTTGAGCAAATATTTTATCGTTCTTGCCATGGCTGCCATCGGTCTCAATACGAATATTGTAAAATTAGTGAAAACCGGAGGAAAGCCGATTGTTATGGGATTTTGCTGCTGGATTGGCATCACAGCCGTAAGCTTGTTTATGCAGCATATGCTTCATATTTGGTAAGAAAAGTTTCACAAAAGCAAGAATGCATTTATTTAACCCATCATTCGTATTACTCTTTCCATGGAATCAATGCTGCCACTGGAATGGTT
Source organism: Lachnospiraceae bacterium (assembly GCA_030526985.1). Lineage (GTDB taxonomy): Bacteria > Bacillota > Clostridia > Lachnospirales > Lachnospiraceae > SIG292. The sequence goes on from JAUNBT010000155.1 coordinate 1,239, forward strand.
TCCTCATGAAAATAGTTTATGACCTGTTTGACTGGTTCGTACTCCTTGGCATTCATTCTTTGGTCTACTGCGACAAGTCCTAAAAACAGGACAAAACAGATAAGACAGCGTAATTTAAAAAAAGCCAGATAACCGTCTTCGGATTTATGATTTTTTTCTTTTCGAAAATGGTGGTCTGGTCTTTTTTGTCTGTAATCCGTTCTGTAATCTGTGCCATACTCTCTCATTCGCATTCGATCGTATTCCTTTGGTGTCATTATAATCCTCCTGTCACTTTTTCTTATTTCTACCATTCTATGTGTCATATATGAATTTATGAAAAATACCCTATCCTATTTTTGTCTATCTGTAAAAAATAAAATCTCTCTTTTTTGATACACTGCCTTAATGAGCCCGGCAAAAGGAACGGAAAGAATCATTCCGGCTGGACCGAAAAATGTGCCTCCAACAAGAACGGAAATCAGGATAAACACAGGTCTTAACCGGATTTGATTTCCTAACAGCTTGGGGCCAATGATACTTCCATCAATCTGCTGTATCGCCAGCAGATAAATCAGCGCAGCAAATAATGTTTTTGTCTTTCCTTCGAAAAGACAAAAAAGGATGGTAAGAATATAAGCAATAAAAGGCCCCAGATAAGGAACAAGATTTCCGATTCCAGCGAGAATCCCAATTGAAATTCCCAAAGGAACATGGAGAAGCCATAGACCGACGCTGAGTACAATTCCCATAAACAGGCAATCCAATGCCTGTCCTTTTAAATATCCAAAAAAAACTCTTTGAAATTCTACAAAAATACCAACAATGGTTCCTCGATACCGGGCAGGCAGCAGTTTTCGTCCATTTTTCCGGATCCATCCCAGAAATAGTTCCTTGTCCATCAGTAGATAGAGTGCGATAAAAAGTCCAATCAATGTTCTTCCAATCAGCACAGGCAGATTTAACAGAAATTCCATAAGATTTTTTACAAATTCCCCTGTTTTGTTTTCTGCCATCGACAAAAATAACGTTCTATACTGGGAAAGAAACGCATTTTTTGAGAACAGGTTTTGAAAAAAGGGAAGAACGGGTGAAAAAACTGCTGTCATCCTTTTTATTATATTGTGAAAAGAAATGTCTTTTAAATAATAAGTCAGATTCCAGGATAAAAGACTAAGGCCAAGACAAAGGATAAAAAGTAACAAAAAGAGACAGGAAAGGACAGAGAGAAGTCGGCTCATTTTAGTATATTTTTTAAGAAAAGGTATTCTTTTTTCGTAACGATTCTGGAACCAGGAGGCAAGAGGTTCCATTATATAAGCAATCAAAATCCCCAGTAACAGGGGATGAAGAACACATCCAACTTTATCCAACAAAAAAAGTTCCTCCTTTCGCCTATACAGGCATTATGTAAGGGGGAACTTTTCGTTTGAAAGAAATCATTTAATTTTTAAAGCTGTGGATTGGGGCTGGGATTCTTCCACCACGGTTAATGAAAGCATCACAGCTATACTGATTCACTGGCATAATCGGAGCATAACCTAATAATCCGCCAAAGTGAACTCTCTCTCCGACGCCCTTTCCAATTACAGGAATGATGCGGACCGCTGTTGTTTTCTGATTTACCATGCCAAGTGCCATCTCATCTGCGATAATACCGGAAATCGTGGTGGCTTTTGTATCTCCCGGTATGGCAATCATATCAAGGCCAACAGAGCAGACGCAGGTCATCGCCTCTAATTTTTCAATAGTAAGAGCGCCAGCTTCTACAGCATCAATCATTCGCTGATCCTCACTGACAGGAATAAAGGCACCACTGAGACCTCCCACATAAGAGGATGCCATAACACCACCTTTTTTGACTTGATCATTTAACAGGGCAAGGGCAGCTGTTGTACCGGGAGCACCGGCATATTCTAAACCGATTTCTTCTAAGATTTCGCCGACGCTGTCTCCGATGGCAGGTGTCGGAGCAAGGGAAAGGTCAATGATACCAAAAGGAACACCTAAACGGCGGGAAGCCTCCTGGGCCACTAACTGCCCTACACGGGTCACTTTAAATGCAGTCTTTTTAATTGTCTCACAAAGAATTTCAAAACTTTGACCACGGACAGTTTCTAAAGCCCGTTTTACAACACCCGGACCGCTGACACCAACGTTAATAATGGTGTCAGCTTCCGTTACACCATGAAAGGCACCTGCCATAAATGGATTATCATCAGGAGCATTGGTAAATACTACAAATTTAGCACAGCCTAAGCAATCGTTGTCTTTTGTCAGGAAGGCAGTTTCCTTAATCATCTCGCCAATCAATTTAACTGCATCCATGTTAATTCCGGTCTTTGTGGAACCTACATTCACAGAGCTGCACACCCGTTCTGTGACAGAGAGTGCTTCCGGAATCGAACGAATCAGGTTCTCATCTGCTCTGGTCATGCCCTTTGAAACTAATGCGGAATAACCGCCAATAAAGTTTACTCCCACGGTCTTTGCCGCTTCATCTAAAGTCTGGGCAATCTTTACAAAATCCTTTGGACAGCTTGCTACACTGTTACCGACTAAGGCAATCGGGGTAATGGAAATTCTTTTATTCACAATTGGTACGCCGTATTCTCTGGAAATCTCTTCACCGGTGGATACAAGATCTTTCGCACAAGTTGTAATCTTTGTATAAATCTTTTCTCTTGTTTCTTCAAGATCCTTTCCAACACAGTCAAGAAGGCTGATTCCCATTGTGATCGTGCGGACATCTAAATTCATCTCGTGGATCATCTGGTTTGTTTCAATAACTTCATTGATATTTAACATAAGTATCTCCTCCGGCCTAAATTCTATGCATCATGTTGAAAATATCTTCGTTCTGTGCCTGAATTACGACACCGATGGTCTCGCCGAGAGCCTTAAGATCATCAACCATTTTGATAAATTCATCGCCTGTCTGTTCTGCTTCTACGATCATCATCATATTAAAATAGCCGGCAACAATTGTCTGGGTAATATCGAGGATATTAATACTTCTGTCTGCTAAAAATGTGCAGACTTTCCCGATAATACCTACCTGATCCTTTCCAACTACGGTAATTACAATTTTTTTCACGTCATTTTCCTCCTATGATTGTCTTTGTATTCCTTGCCCTCTTATAATAACCACAAAACCAAGTCCACTTAGGAAACCTGGCACAGGGTGGAAAGAGTATCTCTTTTTGCCACCTCCATATGGATATTTAATTTGTTTAAATCAATATTATGTAATAAAAGTTCCAGCTTTACAGTCTCGTAAGCCAAATCAGGATAGTTGTTATCCTTTGATAAATGACCAAGATAAATATTCTTAAGCCGATCGCACACAAGGCGGCTTAGAAGCTGGCCGCTCCTCTCATTCGATAAATGGCCCCGGCTTCCCAAAATCCGCTGTTTTAACGGATAAGGATATTTTCCGACTTCCAGCATCTTGACATCATGATTGGCTTCCACAAATAAAATATCTGATCCAGAAAGCTTCTCAACCAGATAGTCATCGAAATTCCCAAGGTCTGTGGCAACGGAAGCTTTGACTCCCTCGCTGTAAAAAGAGTAACACACCGGGTCTTTGGCATCGTGCCAGGTAGAGGAAGGGTCAATCACTAAGTCCTTGATTTGAAAAGGAACATCTGGTGTCACTGCATAAAAGAGTGAACGATCCATCTCTCCCAATTTCTTTGTCTGTAAAATGCAGTCAATTGTTCCCGCTGTTGCAAAAACCGGGAGCTTATGACGGCGCATCATCACACCCAGACCACCAATATGGTCAATATGTTCATGGGTAATCAAAATGCCATCTAATTTACTGGCGTCCTCACCTAACTCGGAAAGTCCCTGTTCAATCCGCTTGGCACTGATTCCTGTATCTACTAAAAAGCGGCTCTTGCCTGAACTTACAAAAATACAGTTTCCACTGCTGCCGCTCGCTATGCTGGTTAATCTCATCTGGGTCATCCTTTGCTCTTCTTATCTCGCAGACTCCCAAAGAAATAGGGAGTCTGCGGCACATTCTTTTTTATTATATAACGGTCTGAAATGAAGTGCAAGAAAAAAGTGAAGGAAAAACTCTTCTGTTTAAAATTCTTTCTTCTCATACAGATAGAAAGAAATCTGAAATGAGGCAAAAACGATAACGGCAAGCAACAATATAATAGCCAGGACAAACAGTCCGATTCCAGGTGCTGCTGATAGATGTGAATAACGATCAAATAGAGAGATCATAAGACCGATAACAAATGACATGGCACTTATCACTGCTATCACACATAAAATTAAAACAATAATACTTCTTCGATACCCTATTTTAATCATCAGTGGAATTAAAACACTGATGCCAAGGACGACAGTGGCAAACTGCGAACTGAGTGTCAGGGCCATATCAAAGGAAAAACGGGGTGTATGAAACAGCATCAAATCAATCATACTACATATGCTTCCGACAATTACAGCGATTCCACCTAGAATATAATATACGGATACAAGTTGTTTTTTTGTAACCGGCATTGTATTTGCATAGGTATTCCACTGGACAGATTCTTGATAATTAAATATCTGAAAAGTGATTCCGAAAGCAATATAGATGCCGATATAAGCTCCAAAAGCAAGGGATGAGTGGGATTTGTGCTGTAAAAATGAAACAAAATCAATCATATAAAACATAATTAAGACAAGCAGGTAACTTTTCCATACCCTTTTTAACCCATATATTTCGTGCAATAGTAATCCGTTCATGAAAGATTCCTCCTTTCGTTTTGAAAGATCATAATTTGTTCAATTCCTGCATTTTCATAGAGCATTCCGTCTGGAATATGATTTCTTTTCACCAGTGCTTCCGCACCAAAGGAATGAATTCTTGTAGCGATGACTGCTTCTGGTTCCAATACAGATAACTCTTTGCGACTGCATTTTACTATGCCGTAACTTTGTAAAAGAATATCTTTATCCTCGGAAAACAGTAATTTGCCATTATTGATATAAGTAATATAGTCGCATACCTTCTCAAGATCTGTTACGATATGGGAAGATAAAAGAATGCTTCTGTCTTCTTCCTGAATAAAATCCCAAAACAGGTCTAACAACTCCTCTCTTGCTGCCGGATCAAGACCAGAAGCCGGTTCGTCTAGTATGAGAAGTCTGCTTTGGTGAGAAAGAGCTGCGGCTAAGGATATCTTCACACTCATTCCTTTGGAATATTCTTTGATTTTTAGTGCCGGATTGATAGAAAACCGATCCAGATAAGAAAAAAATTCATCTGTCTGCCAGTTTGCATAAACTTTACTTAAAACTTTATTGATTTCAGAAGCTGTAAGCTCCGGTTCAAAGTAGCATCGATCCATGACAACACCAATCTGGTTCAATCTTTCCCGTCTGCTCCCATCATATTCTTCCCCAAATAGATAAATCTTTCCCTGATCTAAATGGATCAGTTGCAGGATAGACTTTAAAATCGTTGTCTTTCCGGCACCATTCTCCCCAATCAGTCCCATAATACATCCACCTGGAACAGAAAAACTAATATCATCCAGCAAAAAATCCGTGTATGATTTTGAAACATGTTCTAATCTGACTGCCTCTTTCATCATGATTCATCCTCCTCTTCATATAACATAGTAATAATGTCGATAATCTCCTCTTTGGTCACTCCAAAGATTCTTGCCTGCAAAATAGCTTCTCTTAAATGTTCCTCCATCTCCTTTAACTTAAGCTCCTTTAAAAAATCTGTATTGCGGGCTGCTACAAAACTTCCCTTCCCCACGACAGAGTAGAGGAATCCATCTTTCTCTAATTCTTCATAAGCCCGCTTTGTAGTGATAACACTGATTCTTAATTCTTTCGCCAACAGCCTCATAGAAGGAAGGGCATCTCCGTCCTTTAATTTGCCAGACAAAATCATATTTCTGATTTGAGTGGCAATCTGTTCATAGATTGGCTGTCCGGAAGAATTGGTAATATTAATGTTCAATATATCCCTCCTCACATATTTGTGTTCTTTGTTATTAATGTGTATATATTATATATACATTATATATTCGCATTTGTCAAGGGCTTTTGAGAAATAACGTAAAAAAAGCGGATATTATCTCCGCTTAAAAAAATCTATCATATCGTTTTTATTAATCGTATTCCCATCTGCAGTGACTGCCGTCATTTCCCTTTGAAATAATTAGTTTTCGTCCAATTTGTTCTTTTAATTCTGTCACGTGGGAAATCAGACCAACAAGGCGGCTGCCTTCTGTTAAAGAGGCAATCACTTCCATTGCCTGTCTGCGGGATTCCTCGTCAAGACTTCCAAATCCCTCGTCGATAAAAAGAGTATCTACTTCCACTTTCCCAGCTTCCTGGCCGATAATATCTGCCATGCCTAAAGCCATGGAAAGAGCTGCAAGAAAAGATTCGCCACCGGATAAAGTTTTTACATCCCGGTATGTGCCTGTTGACAGACTATATACATCCAAATCAAGTCCTGCTTCTCCCTGTTTTGACAATCCAGAAATATCCCGACAGGATAAAGTGAACTGCTCCCGGCTCATTGGTGCCAATCTTCTGTTTGCCGCTTCGATAATTCTCTTAAAATATCTTCTTTGCATATAAGTCTGAAAATCTATTTTGGCACTGCCGCTGAGACGGCCATTGGCCGTATCCGAAAGGGGATGAACCTGCTCATAGGCCAAATCCGTTTTTACTGCCGCATCGTAGATGGCGGTAAGCTGCTTTATGGACTTTTTATTACTGTCTATTTCCTGATAAATTTGTTTGGATTCTAAGTCCAACTGCTTC
>JAUNBT010000156.1:0-2773 GCA_030526985.1 Lachnospiraceae bacterium
ACTTTGGAATGTCGTCATGTCATTCATAAAAGTGCCCGTATCTATTTTTTGTCTTTCACCGGCTAACAGCTTCACAATCATATCTTTCAACCCATCGAAATTCATGTCAATATATATTTTTAAAGCTTCATAGGTCTCTGTCTGCGTCCAATAATTACTGAAAATTCCACTTTGCATTGCTGTCGTTACAGATCTTGGATTGTAAATATGTCCTGTCTGTAAATCCAACAAATCTCGCAAGCTGCCGGGGCTCAATCATGGTAAACTCATCAAACATATTAAGGGCGCTGTGTGTTCCATATTTTTTTATCGGTAAAATTCCCGTCATATATACTAATTTTACATATATTCTGTCTTTAAACAAACTTCTCAAAAAATCCAGATATTTTTTCTGCCCATCTTTATCTGCTTTCTCTTCCCTGAAAATACAATCCCACTCATCAATCACAAAAATAAACTGAACGCCGACACATTTATAAATATCCATCGATGTTCTTGTTAAATGCGAGGAATCAAAATAACGTACATCTGGATATTTTTCAAGTAATTCCCAAAGTAAACTTTTTTCTATCCTGTTTATCATATCAGAAACATTCCGGGAATCACTCAGAAATTCCTGCATATTCAAAAAAATAACATTATATTGATTCCTGTTTTTCTGATAAGATTTATCTTTTGCTATTTCTAATTTATCAAATAACTCTTTCGAATCACATTCCCGGTCATAATAAGCTGCCAGCATTTCTGCCGCCATAGATTTTCCAAATCTCCTTGGCCGACTGACACAGATATATTTCTGCTTCGTCCCTGCAACAGAATTTGCATATGAAATCAAACCACTTTTATCAACATAAATCTCTGATGCAAGTGCCTCTGCAAACGTATCATTCCCTGGATTCAAATATATTCCCATAAACTCACCTCTTCACGCAACAATCCTTTTTACAAAAGGAAATTCCATAACAAGTTATCCTGTCATATCCCTCATTATATAACTCTTCCCTATATTTCTTGTCTTTGATCTGTTTGAGTGCAAGCTCCGCTTGTTCTTCTAATTCTCTTGGATTCTTCGTATATTTTAATTCCAGAATATAGGCGCCATTTTTAAAGCTGGGATGTTTGATAATAATATCGCTCCTGCCAAGACCGCCCTCTCTGTTCGATAATACAATATAATCTTTCATACCCGTGAGACATCCAAGCAAAAATCCATGATAAAAATTCTCCCGATAATCCTCATAGCTGATTGTCTTCATCAGCAAGTCAGACAACTCCTCCTGCATCACATCTGTATCCTTTTCCACGATTGCCTGATAGAATGTTGTCATCTTTCTATTTTCTACAAACTCTTGAAACCATCCACTAATTTTCTGTCGAAAAATGAGGGCAACTTCTTTATTGGGAATCTTCAAGGATATAAAACGTTCTCCGTCCTCTTCGATTCTTTCCCCCGATTTTTTCAAGTATCCGGTAAAGAACATAAAGTTCCACAGATTATCCGTCGTATTATAAATTTCGTCATAAGTTACATCTTCATGAACCGGTTTTTCAATCTCTCCTCCCTGCATCAAGATTTCCAAATCATTCCTTGTTGCTGCGTCACTGGCCCGATCAATCATGGAACGAATCACCGTATTCGAACTGGTCGTCGCCCAATAGGACTTTGGGGCACACTCATTTTCATAAAAAGCTTCTTTTACAAAGCAAACAATACTCCATGGATTATATACTTCTGTGCTACCAAACAAATATCCGTCATACCATTCTTTTACGAGTCCCTCTAATTTCTCCAAGCCATATGCATGAAGCATTTCTTTTATCTCAGTCCTGGTAAATCCGAAATACTCCGCATAACCCCTATTTAAAATTGAAAGCATCTCCAAATTATTTAAGCCTGTAAAAATACTTTCTTTCGAGATTCTAAGACATCCTGTGATAACAGAAAACTCCAAATATGGATTGCTCTTTAATACTGATTCAAACACAGATCGGATAAAAAACATCATATCATCATAAAACCCCTGAAAATATGCATTTTCAAGTGGTACATCATACTCATCAATTAAAATAATTACTTTTTTTTGATGATATTGATACAAACACTCCGATAAAAAAGCAAGAGAGGTCTGATAATCTTTTTCTGCTGCCTTCTCGTCCCGAATTGCAATGTATTTTCTTTGCTGCTCCTTGGTCCGGAGGGATTCTAAAACATAATCATGCCGCAGATATTCTTTGCCAATCGCCTCTTTCAAACATCCATGAGCCAATTCAAAATTCTTCTGTTTGGCTGATTTTAAAGTAAGAAAAATAACTGGATAAGATTCCTGCTTTTTTCGATATTCTTCTCCGGCCTCCATAATCTTTAAACCATCAAACAAGGCTTTTTTGCTTTTTCCATCCACTGGGATTTCAAAAAAACATTTTAACATACTTAAATTCAACGTATTTCCACAGCGGCGGGGGCGGGTAAACAGATTTACTTCCGCTTTCTTATCCAGCAGTTCTTTTATGAACCATGTCTTATCAACATAATAATATTTATCTTCTCTTATTTTTTCAAAATCATCTATCCCAACTGATATCTGCGTACTTGACATGTTTCTCACCTCTTTATTTAAGCATTTTTATAAATCTACTATTATATAATAGGTTGCAAGATTTAAATGAAAGAAAAAAATTCTTAGAATAGACGTTTTCTTTCCACCATGCTATAATAATTATATTAAATAAATGCGATTCTATATGTCAACACAAAAATAAAAGGAGTAGTAAT
>JAUNBT010000156.1:2783-7858 GCA_030526985.1 Lachnospiraceae bacterium
GAAAACAAACAAGCAACAACACAACCAATATATGAACGAAATCATGTCTGCCTATCATTCCAACGACAATAGTCGGATATCCTGGGCCAAGATAGCAATGATTGAGGAAGCCTCAGGTTTCATCGGTCATATGATTAAAAAACATTTTTCTGCCTTTTCAGAAGAATATTATTGGGATTTATTTGCACTCGGTAAAATCGCTGTATTAGAATCAATGGCAGGTTTTAATGTAGAAAAAGGTACTTTGACTACCTATTTTACCACCCGGATTCTTCATAATATGAGTTATTATGTAAATACTGAAACCAATAAATCCAGTGCATATTATTCTGCAAATATGAATAAAGTGCGCTCTGCTCTCACGCATTTTGATGAGCTTATGATTCACCCAACAGCTATGAATCTTTCTGAATACACTGGTATGAGTATAAGAAGGATTCAAACTACTCTGGAACTTCTCAACGCTGTGAACGAATGCCGCTTTGACACCAACGCAGAACTCGATGCTTTAATGTCCCAGCATGCAATAAGCGCTGAGGAAGAATATTTAAAACAGGAAGAACACCAGATTCTTTTTAATGCCTTGAATAAATTAAATAAACAAGATCGCTACATTCTTTGTCAAAGATATGGTCTGATTGACGGACAGGAAAAAAGTCTGCCTGTGATTGCTCAAGAGCTTCATATATCGCCCTACAAAGTAAAATCCAGCATAGAAAATAGTATCGAACAATTAAAGAATGATCCAGAATTATATCATATTGCTTCCTGTTGAATCTATGTGGCAATTACACCAGAAATGCTGAAGGTTGTGAATAGTATATGATGATATCATATATCTGCCACGGATTGTAAAGTCATCCGGAATACTCACAACCTTCCCCTGATATTTTTAACATTTACAACTTCTTTCCTCTCACCAGGCAACGTTTTTTATAAAAACAGACACCATATACGATAACCTCATCGTAATCATCGCCCAAGCCCTCGACGTATCGCCTGCTGGCAATCTGTTCTAAAGCTTCCAGACATTTTTCTTCCATTGCTTTTTTATTTTCCGCCCTCTTAATTTCAAACAAAATTGCCCTGTCATTTCTTTCGTCACGAAGTATTACATCGGGACGCCCTTCCCCTTCTTCTGCATTAGACTTTATTTTATATCCGGAAAAAGACAGGATACCCACTACAAAAGCATGATAAAAATCTTCTTTATAATCATGATAACTAATTGTGTCAAAAATCATATCAGACAGAATTTTGGAACATTTTTCTTCATCCAGATTCCAAAGTGCTTCAAAGAATTCTTTTTTGTCTGCTGCCTTTACCTGATCTTCAAACCATTCTTTCACTATCGTATGAAACAGTCTACGGATTTCTTCATTGGGAATCGTCAATTCTGTTCCCTTCAAATCTGAATTCTCTCTTTCTGTTCTGGTCAGATAACCGGTCAGATAAAGCAGGCTCCACAGATTATCTGCAGAAGAGTGCAGCATATCATAAGTCAGATTTTCTGTAATATTTTTTACAATCGATCCTCCCGATAAAAGTATCTCAAAGTCTTCATTGATCTGCTCTTTCACCCACAAATCCTTTCGTTCAATAAATTTGCGGATAATATCGTTGCCACTGGTATTTTCCCAATAACTCCTTGGAACCGTTTTCTCATTTTCCTGTAATGCTGCCACATGATTCAACACATCCCAGGGACAATAAACATTCGTTGATCCAAAGCGATAGCCATCATACCAGAAACGAATTTCTTCTGCATGTGCTTCTAAATCTGTGTCCTCCAAAATTTTTCTCACATCACTTTCCAGAAATCCAATATATTCCTGAAATCGATTTGAAGTTATTGTATCCGAAACAAAATTGTTGGTTCCTGTAAATATACTCTCTTTGGCAATCTTTAAACATCCTGTAATAACAGAAAATTTTAAAAATGGATTCGTTTTCAAAGCTTTGTTAAACAGAGAACGGATTACACCGAGCATTTCATTATAATAACCATGATCTCCCGCTTTTGCCAGTGGAACATCGTATTCATCGATGAGTAAAATCACCTGTTTTCCATAATGGGCAGACATCATCCGAATCAAATAAAAGAGTGCATTATTCGTCTCTTCTTTCGTCCCATTCTTTGCAACAAAACGGGAAAAAATCTCCTGATCTAGAGGATCAACTGCATCACTCTCCCCCAGAAAACGATGGGCCACACAAAAATCAGATAAAAGTGCTTTCCACTGCTCATATGCAGTTTCAAAATCTTCGCCCTCCACACTTTTAAAAGTAAAAAAAATCGTCGGCCACTGATTCATCCATTTACCACAGATTTCTTTCTCCTTACAAATAGCGAGGTCCTCAAATTCCTTCCTGCTGTCACGACTGATATCAAAAAAACATTCCAGCATTGACATGGTTAAGGTCTTGCCGAAACGACGAGGTCGTGTAATCAGATTCACTTCAAAATTTTGAGATACGAGTTCTTTTATAAATCCAGTTTTATCAATATAGTAATCTCCATTATCCCGAATCTTTTTAAAACTGTCAATTCCTAACGGAAACATCATTGTCATAATCTCACCTCTTCTATCCTGCAGCGGTGTACTTTTTCTTTTCTGTCATAAGAGATTCCAACCGCCAATATACGTCCTGTATAAATCGGCTTCTCTCCCAGTTTGGGCTGAAACCTTTGTGCATACTTTCGACATCGAATCTGTTCAATCGCTTCCTCCGGTGAAGCATCTACTTTTAATTCTAAAATGATACAATCTGCATTTTTGTCCATCTCTGGGTAAAAAATAAAATCAACATATCCTACTCCCGCCTTTTCTTCCCGTTCAATACGATAAAATTCTCTCGCCGCTAAATATACTAAATTTACAACTGCAGTCAATTCTGTCTCATTATTGTACTTTAAAAGCGGTGTCTCCGTATCATGCACAAGTGACAATATCTCTGCCATTGTCTTTGTATCACCTGCTAACGTCGCCTCCAGCATTTTTTCCGATGCTCTTGCCAATTGATATACATATCCTAAAGAGCGTTCTTTTTGCAGCAACCCATCAAATTTATCCATCAACTCTTTGTTAGGAATACACACCTTCCCCTTTTCATAGCTCAAAAACCCATACACTACCATCGCTGAAAAAATCTCATCTTTTGTCTCTAAATTCTGTGATGTAGCTGCATATTCCTGTATTCGCACCGGCACCTGAATTCCAGAAACCATAAGTGCAATAGAATCTCTTACATCTGCTATATTATTTTTGATATAGTAAAAAATCTCATCATAAGGCCCTGCGCTCGTCCAATAATTCCCCAAATTATTATTTGTAAGTGACAGAACTACAGACCGAGGATTGTATATGCGTTCTCCTGATTTTGTATAATAACCATCATACCAATATTTCAGTCCCTCTCTTGATACATGCCGTTCTTCTTTTAACGTATTTATGCTATATCTGTCATATAATATATCAACTTCAGGCTCTCTAAAGCCAAAATAAGAACTGAACCGATGTTCGGTAGCCATTGTATACTCCGAAAACATATTCAATTCCGAGCCACTTGAATATTTTGCAATCGGAAGTATCCCTGTCATGTATGCAAACTGAACATACGGCTTGTCTTTCAGCAATAATCGCAAAAATGCCAGGTATTTTTTCTTATCCTCTTCTGTCACAAAATCCTGATGAAAAATATAATCCCACTCATCCAAAACAAAGAGAAATCGTCTCCCTGTCTGCATTGTCACCGTCAAAAGATCCCTGATCACACTTGTTCCATAGGACAGATTCAACTCCGGAAACGTTTCCCTCAGATCCTCTTTCAAAACAGATTTTACACTTTGGATATAGGATTCATAAGTCTCTTCTTCCATATCGACATCATTAAAAGAAATATGAATCACATCATACTGGTTCCTGTATTTCTCATAGACATCGCTCTTTGCAATATTCAGCTGATCGAATACATCCCGACTGTCTTCCCCTTTACCAAAAAAGGACACAATCATATTCGCCATAATTGTCTTTCCAAATCTACGTGGACGCGTAATACAAATATACTCACCGCCCTGGTCTACTGGTGGAATCAATTCTTTTAATATCTTCGTTTTATCAACAAAATATGGGTTCTTTGTCATGTCCCTATATAACATATATGCAGTTTTACTATTCAGGTAAAATCCCATGGAATCATCTTCTTTCAAAATTAGTGTGTGATTCTATTCTAACACAAATTGAGGGCGGGGAGTATCTATTAGTGCATCGTACCCCTGAAATTTCTGCTGTGGGGATTTTTCATCGTTTAATCCAAATATCTATAGTCTTCGTCTTATACTACTGCTTATCTGATTGAGATAAATCTGCTTCTCTCCTCTTCCGTCAATTCGTACAACGAAACTCCTTTTTGCTTGGCATACCTTGATAAGCCAGCCAAATCCATTTTTACTTTTGGAAGCTTGCTTGGCATAACCGGTGATGTTATACGCTTTAATGACATCTCATATCTTTTAGAATTTAGCATCTGTCCATTCATAAGTATACGCCTTCCTTTATTTTCTGCGCATTCATTTCATCAATCATAAAATGGAATTGATGTAACGCCCGAAGTGGAAATGCTCCAAACACTTTACAATAATGTTACAGTAGTTCTTCATCCGCAGCAAACCCTGTAACTACACCTTCAAAACCATATTCCATCGCTTTATCAATTCCTATTGCAAAAAGATGTCCTCCAACACCTAAGTACTTGGATTTTTCAACAATTTCTTTATTATTCTGCGGTGCAGAACACATCCATGTGATATACACTGCTTGATAATCCTCATTCTTCTGCAGAGCAATCAACCCTTGAATATCTGTCGTTCCTTTTATTACCAATGCATACACTTCATTTTCATCGAGCAAATTTGCCCAGTTAATATACCATTGAGTCCGGGTATTATACTTTTTCAGAAAACTTTTTCTTGTAACCTGTACCACTTCAGTTTCGATGATGTCTCCCGTCGGCATCCTTTAAGCATGGGGTAAACTCGTCAATCCATACATTAATCATACCATTTACCTCAGTCC
>JAUNBT010000157.1:0-1491 GCA_030526985.1 Lachnospiraceae bacterium
TTAGATACACAAAAGAGGGCTTAAGCCCTCTTTTGCTCTGTCACTTATTTGCTGTATTCTGTCACATCGATGGATTCAATTACAATATCTTCTACCGGCATATCATTCGTATCTGTAGCTGTGGCAGAAATCGCATCCACCACGTCCATTCCATCATAAACCTGTGCAAATACCGTATACTGACCCTGGAGATATGGATTACCGCCATAAGTTTTAAACATCTCGGCAATCGAATCACTAAGATCATACTGGGCCAAAGCGTCATCCGTGATTTCCTGTGTATTATCATTGATAAAGAACTGGCTCTCATTCGTATCAAGTTCCTGGGTTCTTGCCATAGCAACAGAACCATTAATCTGTGCTAATCTTTCTGAATACTCGTTCGCAAATGGTTCTCCCCAAATACTGGTTCCTCCCATTCCGGTTCCATCCGGGTCACCACCCTGGATCATAAAGTCCTGAATTACCCGGTGAAAAGTAACGCCATCATAATAACCATTCACAGCAAGAGTCAAGAAATTCTCAACTGCTAGTGGAGAATCTTCGTAGAAAAACTTCATAGAAATATCTCCATAATCTTTAATGTGGAGAATAGCTACTGTCTCCCCCTCTTCCGGTTCGCTGGTCTGATCAACGGTCTTTGGTGTTTTAATATCAACTTTTTTATCCAATGTCAATGCAGCCGTACTTGCTTCCTCAGCTGCCGCTTCGGTTGTTGTAGCCTCCGAAGTCGTATCTTTTACACTCTCTTCCTCGTTGCTCTGACAGCCTGCAAATAGAGTGAGAATCATAATTACAGACATCAGAAATGTCAAATATCGTTTCATCGTACTCGTCCTTTCTTCTAGTCAATCTATATTTCTTTATCCATTGTACTTTATCTATATTGAAATTGCAAGGCAGAAGTTTCTTCCGACTGACCGCTCTCTTTCTGACTATCCATTACCGCTTCCCCGATTGCCTCGTTATAAGTCGGATGAGCCCGCATAGCAAGCAAAAGCTGTCTGGAGGTAAGACTGTTTACAATGGCAGTTGCCATCTCTCCAATCATATCCGTTGCTCTCGGACACATCATCTGTGCACCTAACAGAGCATCACTGTCTGCAGAAAAAATCACTTTAATAAAGCCTTTTTCTGTCCGCGTAATAATATTTTTTCCATTTTTGCCCATAATATATTTTCCGCAGCGAATTGGGATTCCCCGTCTCTTTGCTTCCTCTTCTGTAAGCCCAACAGATGCAATCTCTGGCTGGACATAAATACAGCTTGGAATGACAGAAAGAGGCAAAAAAGAGCAATGTGGAATAAAATCAATTCGAACAGAAGGTTTCTGCTCATTAATTTTTTCCACCACATATCTTCCCTGGGCTGCCGCTACATGGGCAAGCCGGATGCCTCCCCTGACATCTCCAATTGCATAAACATTCGGTACCGTTGTCTGAAAGTTATCATCTGTATAAATCGCACCGTTTTCTATCCGAATTGGAATAA
>JAUNBT010000157.1:1501-6220 GCA_030526985.1 Lachnospiraceae bacterium
TGTTCAAATAATCCTTCTGTATATGCTTTTCTTCCTACAGCGACCAGCACATTATCTGCCGAAAGCTGGAACATCTCCCCATTTTCTTTCTGCACCTGACAAGACAATTTTCCCTCTGTTTTTTCAATCTTTTGTACCTTACTGTCAAAATAAACAGCAATTCCCCGGCTTTTAAAAATTTCTATTAAATTATCTGAAATTTCCTGATCCATCGGGGAAAGTAGTTGATGGGAAGCCTCCACAATAGAAACCTTCGTCCCAATTGCATTAAATAATGTTGCAATTTCCACACCAATCACACCACCACCCATAATGATCAGCTCATCTACAGGAGTCTTCCATTCCGTCATCAATTGAACACTTGTGAGTACTTCCGGAAGATCAATCCCCGGAATATCCGGTTTATTCGGCTGGGCACCGGATGCAATCAAAATATATTTTCCTTCTAAAATTTGTTCTTCACCATCTGCGCGGTCTACTTTCACCTTTTTAAAAGACAGAATCTTTCCAGTTCCATGAATCAAAGTAATCCCCAGTTCCTGAAACTGTTCTCTTACTTCACTTCGAAACAGGTGCATAGATTCTTCCTTATAAGCATTCACCTTTTCAAAATCATAGACAATATTTTCTGCTGATAAACCAAAACGGTCACAGCTTTTCATCTCCCGGTAAAGGCTTGCAGCATGAATCAGGGCTTTCGCCGGAATACATCCTTCATTCAGGCAGGTACCACCTAGTTTTTTCTTCTCTATTACTACTGTCTTCATTCCAAGCTGTGCCGCACGGATTGCAGCCGTATATCCGCCGGGGCCTCCCCCGATAATAATCAAATCATAGTTCATCCTGTCATTCTCCTTTTGTTTCTTTCACTTCTAAATTTCATCTTTTTACATAAATTTAAAGTAAGCTGTGAGAAATATCTTACCATATAAAATAGATTTGAGGAAGGAGTTTTTATGAAAAAACAAAAAATTATCATTATTTTTTTGACTACTATATTAATTTTTATGAATAACTACACAATTTGTTATGCAATTAACAATCAAGAAATACCAAAAGACAATGAATTACACGCATCCTCTGCTCTTTTAATGGATGGAGACAGCGGACGTGTTCTCTATGAAAAAAACGGGTATCAGTCCCTTCCAATGGCAAGTACTACAAAAATAATGACCTGCCTTTATACATTAGAACATGGTGATTTATCCTCCCTTGTTACGGTCTCCTCTAATGCCGCAAGTGCTCCACAGGTGAAACTGGGAATGAAAGCCGGAGAAACCTATCAATTAGGCGATTTACTCTATTCACTTATGTTAGAATCACACAACGACACTGCTATTGCCATTGCAGAAGCAGTAGAAGGATCTGTCGAAAACTTTTGTAAAAAAATGACGAAGGAAGCAAAAACATTTGGCTGTAAAGAGACTTGTTTTAAAACACCAAACGGACTCGATGAAAAAGGCCATCATACAACGGCCTACGAACTTGCTCTGATTACAAGGGAAGCACTGAAAAATGACACTTTTCGCAAAATTATTAAAACTCCCTCCTATGAACTTGAAAATACAGAAGGAAGCCGCCATTTTTCCCTCACCAATCACGATGCCTTTTTATCTATGTACGACGGTGCAATCGGCGTAAAGACCGGTTTTACAGGAAAGGCAGGCTACTGTTTTGTCGGTGCTGTAGAATCAGAGGGACGTACATTTATTACCGCTGTCTTAGCCTCCGGCTGGCCTCCACATAAATCTTACAAATGGGCTGACACGAAAAAGCTCATGGATTATGCGGTTTCCAATTATCATTACAAAACTTTGCTGGATAAAGACAATTATTCGCTTCCAGAAATCACTGTAGAAAACGGACGAACAAAATTATGTCAGTTATATTTGAAAGATTCTGTCTCATTTTTAACAAAGGACAAGGAAATCATTCATTTTGAACAAAATATTCCTGATGTACTCACCGCTCCTGTCAAAAAGAATACAGCCATCGGAAATGTTACGATATATCTGGATGATCATGTGATTGCCACCGTTCCCGTATACACAAAAAACAGCAGCAAAAAGATTACCTTTTGCTACTGTTTTAAAACGATACTATTCTATTATTTAAACGGTTTTACCTATGAAAGTCCGTAAGAATGTTAAAAAGCTTTCCATCTCACTGTGGGTTCCAATCGTGATTCGAAGATAATTGTCGATTCCCGGTTTATTAAAATATCTTACATAGATATTCTCTCTCCTGGCAGCTTCAAAAATCTGGCTGGCAGGAATTCTTTCGTGGGAGGCAAAAATGAAATTCGCTTTGGAATCTGGAAAATGAAAATCCAGTTTTTTCATCTCACCTTTAAACCACTCTCTTGTCTCCATAATTTTTCTTCTTGTATCCTGAAAATATGCTTCATCTGCAATTGCCGCCTTTCCAAGTACAATAGAGGGCTGATTCATTGTATAGGAATTAAAGGAATATTTTACATCATTCAATGCCTTGATGAGTGCGCTGCTTCCCATGGCATAACCAATCCTAAGTCCAGCTAGTGAGCGGGATTTGGAAAAAGTCTGCACAACTAACAAGTTCGGATATTTTTCTAATAAACTCACAGCACTCTCACATCCAAAGTCCACATAAGCCTCATCAACAATCACTATGACATCTGGATTCTCCTGTAAAATCTCTTCTATCTTGGAAAGTCCCATATCCACACCTGTCGGCGCATTTGGATTGGGGAAAATGATACCGCCATTTTTCTTCTTATAGTCCTCCGGATCAATGGAAAAGTCTTTTTTTAGTTTCTGCAATTCATATGGAACCTGAAACAATTCGGCCCAGACATCATAAAAAGAATATGTAATATCCGGAAACAAAATCGGTAATTTCCCATTAAAAAAGGTCAAAAAACACATAGCCAGGACATCATCCGAACCTACTCCGACAAATACCTGCTCTTTTTTTAATCCCTTATAATCTGCAATTGCCCCGACTAATTCTGAGGCAGCAGGATCCGGATACATCCGAAGCCTTCCTATACTCTCCAATGCCTCTGTTACCTTCGGTGAGGGCGGATAAGGATTCTCGTTAGTATTTAACTTTATCACATTCTCTGTCTTTGGCTGTTCTCCCGGAGTATAGGGAGTTACTTTGCGAATATTATTCCAAAATGCTTCCATCTTATCTTCTTTCGCCTCCTGTTTATGCCGGTTCCTGCATTTTTGCCAGTTTTGCAGCCTGATCCGCTGCAGTCAGACTGTCTATAATTTCTGTCAAATCGCCATTTAAAATATTTTCTAAGCGGTGCAGAGTCAGTTTGATTCTGTGATCTGTGACACGACCCTGCGGGAAATTGTAAGTACGGATCTTTTCGGAACGGTCTCCTGTACCAATCTGGCTCTTTCTGGCTTCCGCCTCTGCATCGTGTGCTTTTGCCATCTCAAGTTCATAGAGACGGGAACGCAGAACTTTCAAAGCTTTATCCTTATTTTTTAATTGAGATTTCTCATCCTGACAGGAAATTACGATTCCTGTTGGAATGTGGGTAAGACGTACAGCAGAGTCCGTTGTATTGACACACTGTCCACCATTTCCTGATGCACGAAATACATCAAAACGACAATCATTCATATCAATCTCAACATCGACTTCTTCCGCTTCCGGCATAATGGCCACTGTCGCGGTGGAAGTATGAATTCTTCCGCCGGACTCGGTTGCCGGGATACGCTGAACGCGGTGTACACCACTCTCATATTTTAGTCTGGAATAAGCACCTTTTCCACTAATCATGAAGACAGCTTCCTTAAATCCACCGATTCCATTCTCATTGGTATTCATAAGCTCAACTTTCCAGCGGTTTCCTTCTGCAAAGCTCTTATACATTCTGAATAATTCTGCTGCAAACAATGCTGCTTCGTCTCCACCTGCACCTGCGCGGATTTCCACGATAACGTTTTTATCATCGTTAGGGTCTTTTGGGAGAAGAAGAATCTTTAAATCCTCTTCTAGTTCTGTAAGATGACTCTTTGCCTCGGCTAATTCTTCTTTCGCCAGTTCTCTCATCTCCTCATCAGACTCTTCCTCAAGCATCTCCAGACTATCCTCAATCGTCTGTTTTGTATCTTTATACTCTGTATATTTTTCTACAATCGGAGTCAGATCATTCTGCTCCTTCATCAGACTTTTAAAACGGTTTTGGTCATTGACGATATCCGGATCATTCAATTCCTCTATTACTTTCCTTAGTCTTTCTACTAAATCATCTAATCTGTCAAACATGTTATACCTCCAATGCTATGGTTATGAAATCTTCTCTCTATTTTTATCTGTAAAGCTTTTATAAAAGCTGTTAAATTCTTTTGCAAACGTCTCCGCTATGGAAATACCGCCGCTACTACTCTGTCATTTCCTCCAAGATCTTTTATCACCTGTATCTGTTTAAAATCTTCCTGTGAAAGCAGCGCTGGTACCGTTTCTCCCTGATCGTGGCCGATTTCCAGATACAGCCTTCCATTTTTCTTTAAATGCTTTTTTCCTTCTCTTGCCAAAATTCGGTAAAAAAACAATCCATCTTCTTTTCCATCTAAGGCTATTCGCGGTTCATACTGAAGTACTTCCGGCATCAGACCGTCCACCACCAAAGAGGGAATATAGGGGGGATTTGACACAATCATGTCATATTCCTTATCCACCTTTTGAAACATATCACTCTGAAAAAAATGAACTTCC
>JAUNBT010000157.1:6230-7841 GCA_030526985.1 Lachnospiraceae bacterium
ATTCTGGGAAGCCACCAAAAGAGCTTCCTTAGAAATATCCACAGCATCCATATGAAAATGACCAAGTACTGCCAGACTAACTGCAATACATCCCGAACCGGTACAGACATCCAAAGCCTCGCATGATTCTCTAACTGTCTCTGTTTCCCTCTCAAGAATATATTCAATCAATGTCTCCGTATCCTGTCTGGGAATCAAAACACTAGTATTGACCAAAAATGGAAGTCCCATAAATTCCCACTCTCCGATCAGATACTGAAGTGGTTCTCTTAGTGCTCTTCTTTCAATTAGTCCTTTATATTTCTCGGCTTTTTCATCAGAAACAGAAACTTCCGGATTAAGAATCAAATCAATCTTTGAAACCTGACAACCAAAAGAAAGCAGTTCTCTGCTGTCATAGTCCCATTCAACGATACCTGATTTTTTTAGTTCTTCCTGTCCCCAGGCGAGAAGCTTCGCTGCCTTCCTGCTCATCTTTGTCTCCTTTTGTTTCTGTCTGTTTCACACCGTCTGATTCCCATAAAGCTTATTCTAAAGTTCCCTCTCTGACAGCCTTTACATAGGGCTTCCAGTCAAAAACACCTTCCACAGCCTTAATTGCCACTTCGAGCATCTCTTTGTCCGGTTCCCTTGTCGTAAGCTTTTGAAGCATCATTCCCGGTTTACTTAAAAATGTCACAATTTTATTTTCACTTCTTCCTGCCAGACGGATAAATTCATAGGATACTCCGGCAATTACGGGAACCAATAAAATACGAAGTACAATCTTAAGCCAGATTTTATCTACCTGAATAAACATAAAAAAGAGAATACTGACAATCATAACAATCAACAAAAAACTGGTTCCGCACCGCTTATGCAGTCTGGAATATTTCATTGCATTCTCAGGGGTAAGATCTTCCCCGTGTTCCATGCAATTAATCGTCTTATGCTCCGCACCATGGTACATGAATACCCTCTGGATATCTTTCATCTGTGAAATTAATACAATATAGATTAAAAAAATCGCAATTCTTACTACACCTTCCAACAAAGTAATAACCAGATGAGAATCAATGAACCGATCTAAAAATCCAGTAAGCAGATAGGGAAGTATCATAAAAATCGCTATCGCAAGCACAACAGAAAAACACATAGTTGCACCCATCACCAAATCTTCGCCCTTACCGCCTGTTTTATCATCTAACCACTTGAAAAAACCAGAGGGTTCCCCCTCCTCTTCCTCATAAAAGGAAGCAGAATACGTAAGTGTCTGCATTCCAACCAACAGCGATTCCACAAAATTCACCACACCACGGATAATTGGTAATTTGGCAAATGAATGCCGATCCATAAAACTGTCATATTTTTCAACCTTTACTTCAATCTCCTGGTCTGGTTTGCGGACAGCGATTGCATATTCATCGTCGTGGCGCATCATGACTCCCTCAATTACGGCCTGTCCTCCTACGTAAGTCTTCTTCATTGGCCCTCCTTACTTCTGTCCTGCTCTTATACGAGCTTAAATGAATGAAAAAAATAGGTTGAGATTATACTGCACAACCTCAACCCATTCATGTCGTTTTCTGTAATTAATTGTTGGATACAACTCCATATTTACGATTGAACTTA
>JAUNBT010000158.1 GCA_030526985.1 Lachnospiraceae bacterium
AACATCATCAAAATTAAGTGCACTGGAAGGGGAATCCGTCTATAATTCAATGGGAAAAAATAAAGATGGAGGATTTCCAGCAGTATCTTTGCAGACTGTAAATATGGATGAGGATGCCCAGGAAGAGCTGGCTATTACTTTTAATCACACACCAGATTATGATTATCGAAGCATACAGGCTCAAAATGGTTCTTATTTTGGTATCATGAAGCTTTATGATACCGAGAAAAAGACCTACTCTTTTAACGCAAAATTCACAAAGCGTTTGAGCTGGAATGGAAAGGATTATGGTTATTCTGCCACAGATGCACTTTATTCAAAACCATTACAGGCTTTGATTTATTGTGGAATGACAATGGGAGATATGGATAACGATGGAGCCGACGAACTGGTCATCGGTGGATACACATTAGAGGGAGATACGGGTACAAAAAAAATAGTACGACTGACTGAGACCGGCGTCATTATGCTCTCCTATGCAAATGGAAGTTATCAATGGCTGGCAGGTGGGCTGCCACATATGTTGACTTCACAGACAGTTCTTGGACGGGACAATTATAGTACTGGCAAGGATCGGACAACAGAAAGATGTCTGGGAACACTTTCTATTGCAGCATTTGCAGCAAGGGGAAGTGGTTATGCCGATACCTTGTTCGTAGGAGGAAAGACCTATAATTTGAACTGTTCTCAAGAGGCAAAACAGGGTAATTTTATAGCCAACTATAATAATGGAAACACAAACAATTTGACACCAAAAACTTACGAAGAAGTAAAAAAGGATAGCGGCAATTGTGCTCTTGCCAAAGCCTATCCCTATAGCTGGGATAATGACGGAGAACTTCGAGATTGTGTAGGTGGAACATATACATGGAATTGTTTTATTTATGAAACAGTAACTGGAAATTTTAATGGAAATAAGTATGGAATGGAACAGCTTATCTGTACGTTTATGGAACGAGGAGAAGGAAGTGATGGAGCCGCCCATGTATGGATGAAAGTGCACAGCCTTTCTAAAAATGCACCGGGAAATAATTCGGATGCCAATTATATTCGAGGTTATCAGAAAGATGTTGTCAATGTTGCTGATAACAGGAAAAGTGGTCTGTCATTATGTGCGCTGGATTATGATAATGATGGTATGATTGTCACATACGAGGGAAAAGAATCCTTCTTTTCTGATCCGGATATTGTTGCTGTTTTGCAGGCATCACCATATTACAGTGATTTAGAGTCGGTTGACAGCGATTATATTAAAGACGGAAGCACAACATTTGGAAAATCTCAGCAGTCAGGAAGCGGAACAACGACAGAGTCAACTGTTTCTGCAGGTGTTATCGCCGGATTTGAACAAAACATCAGCTTCCTTGGTATGGTTGATTTAGGAGGTGTCGATTTTGAGGTAACTGCGGAGGTAAGCAGCGGTTTCAGTGATGAGGTAAATAAGACGCTGACAGTGAATACGGATTATGAAAATGCAAGTACGAACAACAGTGTAGTTCTTACTATGACACCATATATCCGATATATCTATTCCATGTTAGTTCCAGCATTTAAGATGCCAACGCAGACAGAATATAATACAATGAAATCCGATTTGACAAAAGCAGAATCGGCATATAATAGTGCTAAAACAGAAGAAGATAAGGATTATTACCTGACACGGTATAAAAATCTGGCGGATAAGATTCAGACTGTGGAGCAGATTATAGCAGAAAAAGAATATACTTATGGAGACATTATACAGGAACATGAGACGAAATACAGTATCAGCATTCCGCAGCAACCGAGGGTGACCCAGTTAGATACAGAAAAATATGATCAAATCGCTGCAAAAGCAGGTTATGAGTTGATTGAGGGGAATATTTTAAAGAATACAGTAGGAGATCCTTTCACTTATGCATCCTCTGCCGGTTCCGGATTCTTCGGAGGTAAGGTGGTTGGAAACGGTGGTGACGGCTTCTTGAAGGTTGGAAGCGGAAATAATAAGATTTTCCAGGGAATTGCAGTCGGGCAAGGTACTACAAAGACGGCAACGACCGGAGTCAGTGTCAGTTCAGAGCTGGTGGGAACACTTGGCGGTGTCAAGGCCGGAGTCAGCTTTGGAACAGACTATACACAGGGATATAGTGTTACGGATTATAGTGAAACGACCTACGTCGGTTCGGTTCGTGGTATTCCGACAAAGTATTCCGATGATTACTCTTTTAATTGGCAGTTTGGAACCTGGGATGCAAATGTAAATGGCAATGACTGCATTGTACTCGGTTATCTGGTCAAAGACCAGGAAGCACCGCCGGCATTGCCGAAAAATATACAGACGGTGGATGCGTCATCCAGATCTGTCACTTTGAAGTGGGAGAATCCGGTTGCAACAAGAAAAGGTGCAAATTATGAGATTGCACTGAAAGAGGATAACGGTGTTTACACGTCGTTGGCAGTGGTTCCTTCCAGCAAAACGAGTTACACGATTACAAGCGGAATCCGTCCGGGACGAACTTACGATATTGTATTTAGAAGTATTGATCGTACTGGAAGTAGTAAAAGTGCATGGAGTGTAGAGAAAAAGGTACGGACGACGTATTTGTCCGGTGTGGATGCACCAACGATTGATAGCCAGCCGGAAGATACTACGGTATGGGCAGGTGAAGATGCACTGTTTAGTATTTCTGCAACAGGAATTGCGGATGCGACGACAACAGTCAAATATCAGTGGCAGATGCGTACAGATAAAGATTCGGTATGGGAGTCTATGGCAGGAAAGACAGATGATATACTTACCGTTGTGGGTGTTACCAATGAAATGGACGGTTATCAGTATCGGTGTATCGTATCACAGCTGGATGGAAGTACCATCGAAGTGAACAGTGATGCAGCAGTACTCAATATCCACAAGAAATATGACACGGAAACAAGATTGGCAACATTGAGTTCAGCAGGTGGATCTGTTGAAACTGAAGTGGATTTACAAGCAAACGTGAACTGTAGTGGCGAAACTGCAACGGGCGATGTATTATTTAGCATAGAAAATATTACTACTGGAGTTACTGGCGAATTAACAGGAACAATTACAGGTGGCACAGCAGCTGTGAAATGGTTACCGGGAGAAGCAGGCATTTACCAGATTCGTGCATCCTATCAGGGAGATAATAGGTGTGCAGCAAGCGTTTCTGAAGCACAGACTTATACTGCATATGTTGCAGATGAGACAGGTGTAGTAACGCCAGACAGAATGCTTAATATCTATTCTTCTCAGGAAGCTGTATATGGAAAGCCGCTGCAGATGTCAGCAGATATTACAAATGTGGACGGTGAAGGCAATATAACCAGAGAGGATGCAACTGATGTAACTTGGAAGATAAAAGAGTCTTTGGATGCAGAAGGCACTGTGATCGAAGTAAATGGCGGAGAATGGAACGTGAATGCAGTGCCTGGAACATGGTATTTAGAAGCAGTAAGTGGTGACCTTACAGCAAGACTTCGTATCAATATTGTAAAAGGAATCCTCAATGTGAAAGTCAGTGATCGGACAATCGATTTGTCCAATACGACTTATACGGAATATCTATATGATGCAAATGAACTGGAGATGGAAGGTTTACTGGCAGAAGAGCAGGCTTTGGCGGCCGCTGTATTCACCGCAGCTGTAGATGAAAATGCAATTTTGTTAGACCTTAATAATCAGCCGTATTCAGAAGAGTATCGTATTCTGGTACAATATGCTGACGATGCAGATGAAGATGCAATCGAAGCATTGCAGACTAGATATGAGATTTATATGCAGGAAGCAGTACTGAAGTTTATTGGAAATGAAGCTTACTACATGCAGATTAAGTTTGAGGCTGGTAAAGGAGGATCTGTCGCAGATACAATGGTTTCCAATGACGGAATTCAAATTGATAATGGCGGCAGTTATCCGGGAGGAACGGTTATTTGCCTGAAAGCAGTGCCGGATGCCAATTACAAACTGAAAGGCTGGGTACTGGATGGTAAGATTATCTCTACAGAGGAAACATTTAACTATACTCTGACAAAAAATACAGAGATTAAGGCAGTATTCGAGACAATTGCAGATCAACTTGTATCCGTATCAAAGGCACCAGCAGTGACGGTAGCACATGGCAGTGTGCAGGATATTATCAATGTACTGCCGAAAGAGACTGATATCTCTACCAGAGATGGAAAATATACAAAAGCGAATGTGACCTGGAGTACGGGAAGTATTTCAAAAGACTATAATACAGGCGTTTATGAGGCACAGTCAATCACTGTAAAAGGAAACATTACGTTACCAGGTGACAGCGGAGTTCTGCGAAATGATGACGAAGTATCCCTGGCAACATCAGTGAAAGTAACTATACTTGCACACAATCATACAGAGACAATGGCTCTTCAGAAAGCAACGACAAGCGAGGACGGAAAGATTACAGTGAGCTGTCCGAGCTGTGGAACAATAATTTCCACAACAACAATCCCGATGATTAAGACAGTTACTTTATCAAAATCATCTTACACCTATAATGGAAAGGCACAAAAACCATCTGTTGTAGTAAAGGATTCCAGTGGAAAGACAATCGAAGCTTCGGATTACACGGTATCCTATGCAAGTGGACGAAAGAAACCGGGAACCTATAAAGTGACGATTCAGTTCAAAAACAATTATAGTGGAACCGTGACTAAGACCTTCAAAATTAATTTGAAGGCAGCGAGCATCAGTAAACTGGCACCATCCTCTAAGGGATTCACTGTAAAATGGAAGAAAGTATCCCAGTTGAGCAGTTATGTGCTTCAATACTCTACGAGCAAGAAGTTTACTAAATCGAAAACAAAAACAATCATGGGCATCAAGAGCAAGTTGACAAGTAAGAAGATTAGTAAACTGAAAGGGAAAAAGACGTATTATGTAAGAATCCGCAGCTGCAAGAAAATATCCGGTAAGAATTACTATTCGAACTGGAGTGCTGTAAAGAAGGTTAAGACAAAGAAGTAAAGATAAACTAAGAAATACAAAGTGAAATAAAAACCGCAGGGAGAGTCTGCTATACCAGGATTCTCCCTGCGGTTTTAACGTTGCGGAATCAATATTTTGTGGTATACTAAAAACAAACGAGTGAAGGAGGTTGTCACATGATTTATAAACCATTGCCAATTGGAATTGATGATTTTGAAAAAATAATTACAAATGATTTTTATTATGTGGATAAAACCTTATTGATAAAAGAACTGTTAGATAAAAGAGGAGAGGCCAATCTGTTTACACGCCCCCGCCGTTTTGGAAAGACATTAAATTTAAGCATGATAAAGTATTTTTTTGAAAAGCCTATCGATGGAAACAGCAGAAAATATTTGTTTGACGGGATGAAAATCATGGATGCCGGAGAAAAATACACAGGGCTTCAGGGACAATATCCCGTGATTACGCTGACCTTAAAGTCTGCGAAACAGGGAAATTGGGACATGTCTTACAAAAG
Source organism: Lachnospiraceae bacterium (assembly GCA_030526985.1). GTDB lineage: Bacteria > Bacillota > Clostridia > Lachnospirales > Lachnospiraceae > SIG292. Next base: position 5,469 of record JAUNBT010000158.1, read on the forward strand.
TCTGATCGAAGAGATTGCCAACGAATTTGAAAGACATGATTATGTATTATCCTGTGAAAATGTTTTAGAGGAAGAGAAGGAAAAGTTTCGGGCCATAAGGGGAAGGCGTGGGGAACCGATTGATTATGCAAAGGCCTTGGCTTTTTTGTCAAAAATTCTATATCAGTATCATAAGAAAAAAGTTATTATATTACTGGATGAATACGATGTGCCTTTGGAAAATGCCTATTACAGAGGATTTTATGATAAAATGATTGATTTTATCCGCTCTTTGTTTGAGTCAGCATTAAAGACTAATCCATATTTGGAGTTTTCTGTGATTACCGGCTGTCTTCGAATTAGTAAGGAATCCATATTTACAGGATTGAACAACTTGAAAATTATTTCAATTTTATCCACTGATTATGGCGAATATTATGGATTTGTGGAAGAAGAAGTGGAAAATATGCTGAAGTATTATGGTCTTGAACATAAGATGGGTATCATGAAAGAGTGGTACGACGGATATTTATTTGGAAATATGGAAGTATACAATCCATGGAGTGTTATTAATTATATGGACGGATTGATTTCCAATGAAAATGCGTTCCCGACAGCTGCATGGAGCAACACCAGTTCGAACAGTATTGTCAAAGATTTAATCGGACGTGCTTCGAAAGAAGTACAAAATGAAGTGGAAAAGCTGGTCAATGGAGGCACTATAGAGAAGAAGGTTCATGAAGATATTACGTATGAGGATATCTATGCGACGGAAGATAACCTATGGAATTTTTTGTTTTTTACCGGGTATCTAAAACAGGTAGGAATGCGGATGGAAGACGTTGACCGATATGTTACCATGGCAATACCAAACAATGAATTATTCTATGTGTATAAGAATACTATAGAAACATGGTTCCATGATAAAGTAAAAGTACAGGATTTAACCACCTTGTATGAAGGAATGTTTTCAGGAAATGCAGAGATATTTGAAGCGGAGTTAAAAAAGCAACTGTATGGAACGATTAGTTACATGGACAATAAAGAATCTTTTTACCATGGCTTTTTACTTGGACTTATGGCAAACCTGAAAGAATATCATATGAAGTCAAATAGAGAATCAGGAGATGGAAGATATGATATATGTGTCTGCCACGATGATGTGACAATTCCACCGGTTCTCTTAGAACTAAAAATCGCAAAACGATATAGGGAATTAAATGCAGCCTGCGAAGCGGCACTAGCGCAAATCGAAGAAAAAAATTATGGGGCAGAGCTGGTAGAAGAGGGGTACGAGGAGATGATCTGCTATGGAATCGCTTTTTTCAAAAAACAGGTGAAAGTTCATGTTAAGAGAAAAGTACTTGAGGACGAATTGGCAGACTGACAATATGGAAACTTGAAAAGGAGGAAATAAAATTATGGCATTATTATTTGTAGAATATCCAAAATGCAGTACTTGTAAAAAGGCAAAGAAATATCTGGAATCAAAGGGTGTGGCGTTTGAGGACCGCCATATCGTGGAGCAGAATCCTACGAAAGAAGAATTGAAGGACTGGCATGAAAGAAGTGGTCTGCCTCTTAAGAAATTTTTCAATACGAGCGGTATGCTTTACAAAGAAATGAAGTTAAAAGACAAATTGCCCGAGATGACGCAAGAGGAACAGTATGCCCTGCTTGCAACAAACGGAATGCTTGTGAAACGCCCGGTATTGGTGAAAGAAGATGGAGTGCTGGTAGGATTTAAGGAAGCGGCATATGATGAGTTTTTTTGAAAAACCTGTCGATGGAAACAGCAGAAAATATTTATTTGACGGGATGAAAATCATGGATGTCGGAGAAAAATACACAGGGCTTCAGGGACAATATCCTGTGAAAATATTTTAGAGGAAGAGAAGGAAAAGTTTCGGGCCATAAGGGGAAGGCGTGGGGAACCGATTGATTATGCAAAGGCCTTGGCTTTTTTGTCAAAAACTCTATATCAGTATCATAAGAAAAAAGTCATTATCCTACTGGATGAATATGATGTGCCTTTGGAAAATGCCTATTATGAAGGCTTTTATGATGAGATGATCAAGTTTATCCGCTCCTTGTTTGAGTCTACATTAAAGACTAATCCATATTTGGAGTTTTCCGTGATTACCGGGTGTCTTCGAATTAGTAAGGAATCCATATTTACGGGGCTGAATAACTTGGAAATTATTTCGATTTTATCCACTGATTATGGCGAATATTATGAATTTGTGGAAGAAGAAGTGGAAAATATGCTGAAGTATTATGGCCTTGAATATAAGATGGGTATCATGAAAGAGTGGTACGACGGATATCGATTTGGCAATACTGAAGTATACAATCCATGGAGTGTTATTAAT
>JAUNBT010000159.1 GCA_030526985.1 Lachnospiraceae bacterium
ACGGTTAGATACAGATGGATTTGTAAAACTAATCCGTAAAGCATCCCCCAAAAAGGTGATAGACGCTTCCCATCCTTTTGCAAAAATCGTGACAGAGACGGTAAAAGAAGCTTGTCGTATTACCCAAACCCCCTATGAAAGAATGGAGCGGGAAGAGCCGGATTATGGAAATGACGAGAGGATTTGCTGGGTAAAGGATGCTAAGGAAGCCGCCCGGGTTCTTTCTTCTATGGAAGGAAATATATTCCTTGCCACAGGGGCGAATACGGCAAAGCTTTATATGGATCAGGTAAAAGATGGAAAGAAGCGGTTATATATCCGTGTGCTTGATAATGAAAAATCAAGAGAAATCTGTAAAAATGCCGGTTATCCGGATTCCCATGTTTTAAGCGTGATGCCGCCATTTTCTGTGGAAGATAACTGTGATATCATTAAAAAATGGAACATAAAAGTCATGGTGAGCAAAGACAGTGGAAAAACCGGAGGCGTTTTAGATAAATTAGAAGCCTGCCGCCGGGAAGATATCTCCCTTGTGATGATTCGGCGTCCGGAAGAAACCAAAAAAGAAAATGTGCCAATTGAAATCCCCCGGATTGCCATCGCCGGTGTCAACAGTGGATGTGGAAAAACGACGGTGACTTGTGGAATTTTAAAGGCTTTAGCGGACCGAAATGTGGATTTAGCTCCTTTTAAGTGCGGTCCGGACTATATTGATCCGATGCTTCATGGACATATTGCAAAAAAGCCCTGCCGGAATTTAGATCCTTTCTTTTTAGAAGAGGAGGAGCTTTGTAATATTTTTATAAAAGATGCAAAGAAGGCAGAATTTGCTGTAATCGAAGGTGTGATGGGTTATTATGACGGAATGGGAATCAGCAGTAAAAAAAGCACCCATTCTGTAACAGAAGCAACTAAGACCCCCACAATTTTAATTCTCAATGCAAAAGGCATGTCCTACACCATGATTCCTCTTTTGGAAGGCATGATAAAGCACAAGGAAAATACCGTAAAAGGCGTCATTTTAAATAAATGTACAAAAGGCATGTTCCAGCTGATTAAACCCGTGATAGAAGAAAAAATCGGAATCGAAGCAGTCGGCTATCTTCCACCGTCTGAGGATGTTGTAATCGGAAGTCGTCATTTAGGTCTGATGACAGCAGGGGAGATTCAAAACTTGGACGAGGTGATTGATGCAGTGGGAAAATTAGCTGCCGAAACCATAGACCTTGATCGTCTCATCGAGATTGGAAAAAGTGCCCCGCCACTTGCGGTAACATCGAATCAAATCAAAGAGGATGGGAACGGTTCCGTTAAAAGGGATTTAACTGGTAATGTTTCAATCCGTCCTCCTGAGGATAAAATGCCAGTGAAAATTGCCGTAGCGAGAGATAACGCTTTTTGTTTTTATTATGAAGAAAATTTAGATGTACTAAAGGAATTGGGTGTAACAATTGTTCCATTTTCACCGGTAAAAGATAAGCAGCTTCCAGAGGGAATCAGCGGTATTTACTTAGGCGGTGGTTATCCGGAAACCTATCAGGAAGAACTTTCTTTCAATGAGGATATGAAGAACTCCATTCGTCAGGCGGTAAAGGAGAATATCCCGCTGATTGCCGAGTGCGGAGGGTTTATGTATGTCTGCAGCCAGTTAGAAGATACAGACGGTACGAACCGTCCGATGCTCTCTCTAGTGGATACTGATGTTCATATGACGAAAAAGCTGAATATGCAGTTCGGCTATGTCACCTTAGAGGCAAAGGAAGACAATGCCTATGTCAAAAAAGGCACCAAAATCCGAGCTCATGAATTTCATTATTCCAAAGCGGATAATACAGGCGAAAGCTTTGTCATTTCAAAGGAAAACGGAAGAAAGTGGCAGGGCGTTCATGTAAAGGGAAGAGTCTGGGCCGGATACCCCCACCTTTACTTTAGAAATTGCATGGAAGTGGCCGAAAACTTTGTTGCCATGGCCCGAAAAATCGAGGAAACCAGGAGAAAAGAAAGATGAAAGTATTAATTGGATTTATCATGGATTTATTATTTGGAGATCCAGCATGGATTCCTCATCCGATTGTTCTGATTGGAAAATCCATTTCCAAATGTAAAAATGCCCTGCAAAATTTTCTATATGGCTGTTCCTATGAACAGATGATGGAAAAGCAGAGAAAAGAGGATTCGGAAAAAGAGGATTCCGTAAAAGATAATTCAGTAAACGGGGATTCCGCAAAGGAGAATCTGGCACGAAATTCGAAAAAAGAGATCGCCTGTGGTGGCATTTTAACGGCAGTGATTGTGGGTGGAACCTATCTTGTCACCAAAGGAATCGTGACAATTGCAAAAAAGATTCATCCCCGGTTTGGCGATGCGATTGAGACTTTTCTCATTTTTCAGAGCCTTGCAACAAAATGTTTAAAGCAGGAGGCCGAAAAAGTCTATGATAAGCTGAAAGAGGAGGATCTTGTCGGAGCCCGTGTGCAGGTTGGCTACTTGGTAGGCCGGGATACAGACCAGTTATCCGAAACAGAGGTGGCAAAAGCCACCATCGAAACGGTCGCAGAAAATACAGCTGACGGTGTCATTGCCCCGATGTTTTACGCAGCAATCGGCGGCGCCCCTCTTGCTATGGCGTATAAAGCGGTGAATACTTTAGACTCTATGGTGGGATATAAGAATGAAGAATATCAGTATTTAGGACGAATCTCCGCAAAAATGGATGATTTCTGGAATTTTATTCCTGCCAGACTTTCCGCACTCGCCATGATTGGCGGTGCAAAGCTTGCCGGTTATGATGAAAAAGAGGCGGTAAGAATTTTCAAACGGGATCGTTATAATCATTTAAGTCCCAACAGTGCCCAGACCGAATCTGTGGCAGCAGGAGCATTGCACATTCAGTTAGGCGGCACCCACGACTATTTTGGAAAACCAGTGGAAAAACCAACTATCGGTGATGATATAAGACCGGTAGAGCCGGAGGATATAAAGCGCACCAATCGTCTTTTATATGGAGCGGCAGTCTGTTTTGCAGCTGCAATTTCCCTTGTAAAAGCAATTCGTTATCTGCGCAGAAAATGAGGATGAGGAAGGAAGAAGACAATGGAGAAAAAAGCGGCTGTCCATGGTGGCAACATCTATAAAAAAGCCAGAGAATTACACATTTTGCAGGAAGACATAATGGACTTTTCCGCCAACGTAAGCCCCTTGGGAATTCCGGAAGGGGTCAAAAAGAAAATGATAGAGGCAGTGGAGGGATTAATCAATTATCCCGACCCGGACTGTCAGCAGCTTTGTGAAGCCATCGGAGTTTCTGACGGTGTAAGCCCGGATGCGGTACTCTGTGGAAATGGCGGTGCCGATTTGCTGTTTCGCATGGCATTAGGGTTAAAGCCAAAGCGCGTCCTTTTACCTGTCCCTGCTTTTGTGGAATACGAAGAAGCACTTCGCTCTGTCGATGCCCAGATTGTCTATTACAAGATGGATAGGGAATTTCGGATTACGGAGGAACTTTTGTCCGCCATGAAAGAGGATCAGGATTTATTAGTCCTTTGTAATCCCAATAATCCGACGGGCCTTTTAATTGAAAAAGAATTGCTTGGCCGTATTTTACAAAAGGCAAAGGAACTTGGAATCTATGTTCTGCTGGATGAATGCTTTTTGGAAATATACAAAAAGGAAAGCGAGTATACGATGAAAGGGGAGCTTGACCATTTTCCAAACTTAATGATTTTAAAATCATTTACCAAGCTCTATGCAATTCCCGGAGTGCGTTTAGGATATCTTCTTTCTTCGAATAAAGAGCTTCTTCTTAAAATGAAATGCAGTGGCCAGGCCTGGTCTGTCAGCCATTTTGCCCAGGCAGCAGGACTTGCAGCTTTGAAGGAGACAGAATATAAGGAAGAGACAATCAGGACCATCGAACAGGAAAATGATTTCATGAAACGTGAAATTTCAAAACTTCCGGTTCGTTTATTTGACGGTGCAGTCAATTATTTATTGTTCCAGACACCGGGAGATAGGACTTTGGATCAGAGGATGGAAAAACACGGATTTTTAATCCGCAATTGCAGTAATTATGTAAATCTGGGAGACGATTATTTCCGTGTGGCTGTAAAAAGTCATGCAGATAATATAAAATTATTAAAAGCTTTAAAAGAAGAATTGGAGGTACAATAATGGCAGGAAAAGCGATTATGGTTCAGGGAACCATGTCAAACTCAGGAAAAACATTTGTGACAGCAGGATTATGCAGAATTTTCAAGCAGGATGGCTATAAGGTGGCTCCATTTAAATCCCAGAATATGGCACTCAATTCCTACATAACAAAAGAAGGATTAGAAATCGGACGGGCCCAGGCGATGCAGGCAGAGGCTGCCATGATTGAGCCGACCCATCACATGAACCCGATTTTATTAAAACCGACCAGTGCCATGGGCTCCCAGATCATAGTCAATGGGGAAGTTTATGCCAATATGGGTGCGACAGAATACTACGAGAAAAAAGATGTGCTCGTACCGGGAATTAAAAAAGCGTTCGGTTACCTTGCAAATAATTATGACCGAATCGTAATCGAGGGCGCCGGAAGTCCGGCAGAGATTAACCTTGCAGACAATGACATCGTAAACATGGGAATGGCAAAAATGGCAGACGCCCCTGTCCTTTTAGTTGCCGATATCGATCGGGGCGGTGTTTTTGCTTCCGTCTATGGAACGGTAAAACTTCTCTCCACAGAAGAACAAAAAAGAATCAAAGGCATTATTATTAATAAATTCAGAGGTGATGTGGAAATTCTAAAACCAGGTCTTAAAATGTTAGAAAACCTGACAGGAATCCCGGTAGTCGGCGTTCTCCCAATGGAAAAAATCGATGTCGATGATGAGGACAGTTTATCCGACCGTCTCAATCATAAAACACTTACAGAAGGAATCGACGTGGCCGTGATTCGCCTTCCCCACATTTCTAACTTTACAGACTTTAGCGTATTTGAATTACTTGACGGCGTCTCCCTTCGCTATGTAACAGACAAAAAGGAATTGGGCCATCCGGATTTGATTCTTCTTCCCGGCAGTAAAAATACAATGGGAGATATGGAATGGCTCATTGAGAGTGGTTTAGAGAGCGCCATCATCAGAGAGAGCAGGCAGACAAGAGTAATCGGAATCTGTGGTGGTTTCCAGCTCCTTGGAAAAGAATTAAGAGATCCCTACGGCGTGGAACATGGCGGCTCCATGCGTGGTCTGGGGCTTTTAGATACAATCACCACCTTTGAGGAAGCAAAGACCAGAACAAGAATTCAGGGTAAAATCAGTGAGAGCAACAATCTTTACAACCTGAACCAGTTAGAAGTCGAAGGATATGAAATCCATATGGGCGTTTCTGAAAATCAGGGTGGCTGCGTTCCGATGATTACGTTGGAAGATGGAAGATGTGATGCCCTATCCACACCGGACGGACGTGTATGGGGAAGCTACCTTCACGGTATCTTTGACAATGAAGAGCTGGTATTTGGACTGGTTCATCAGATTATGCGGGAAAAAGGAATTAACCCGGATGACAATCATTTAAGCGTGGCAGAATATAAGGAAATTCAGTACAATAAGCTGGCAGATCTTTTGAGAAATCATCTTGACATGGATTACATTAATTCTCTTTTTGATACAGAACCAGCAGAGGATATTCCGGAAGAATGCCAAAATTGCAGCGCTGTCGGCTGCGGTGGAGTAAAAGATTCCGACCGGGGCTTAGGATTAGTCCATATCTACTGTGGAGATGGAAAAGGAAAAACCACAGCCGCTACCGGCCTTGCCGTCCGCTGTGCCGGCGCTGGAAATAAAGTTTTGATGTATCAGTTTATTAAGAAGAACGATAGCAGTGAGGTGGAAAGTCTAAGTCTTCTTCCCGGTGTCACCAGAGTACCAAGCTTACCGATGGACAAATTTACATTTATGATGTCCGAGGAAGAAAAAGCCGATATGTGCAAAAAAAATAATGAAAAGCTCGATGAGTTGATTGAGCTTGCCAAATCCTACGATATGATTGTCCTTGATGAGGCTGTCTATGCGATTGACCTTAACATGCTGGATGAAAAAAAAGTAATCGACTGGCTGAAGAACAAACCAAAACACTTAGAAGTAGTTCTTACCGGAAGAAACCCATCCGAGGCCCTCTGCGAGGCCGCCGACTACGTCTCCGAAATCCGCAAATTAAAACATCCATTTGACGCGGGAATCAGCAGCAGAGTGGGGATTGAGAAATAAAGTATAGAAACAAAAAGAAAAAGGTCAGCAGCAGCTGGCCTTTTTCAAATTCACTATTTTTTCATTTGAGGGGAGAGGATTCAAATATATGAATAGCTTTGTTACGATTATTAGTATAGCAGACCCGATAAGAAAAAATAGTTGTTTTCATCTTAAATTTGCTGAAGAAAATCTTAATTTTTCGCGATAAATGTCTTATGGATGCCGTTAAATAAATGATAGAGTACAATTTAAAGAAAAGTGCGGCCCATGTCAAGTAAACCATGTCGAGCAAATTGCAGTCCTTTGTAAATTGTGCCGGTGTCAGGGCTGCGATGGGCAAAAATAAAATATAAACGTAATATTGCCCTCGAATTTCCAAAAACTAGAAAGAATATAGCTCATTTGGCTCCAATAACACTAGATTTTTCTAAAATAAAAGAACAAATCCATCATTTGCCCACAGAATTGACAAAAAGTGGGCAAATGGGGAAATTTACAGCAGATTTTAGAAAAACAATAGTACATTTCCTCGATTATTAATGGATTTTGAGGCTAATTCTTGGTTTTGAGGGCAAAAACAAGCAAAGACGGTTTAATTTGCCCCACATTACACGCTTAGAAAAAAGATTGCCTAAAATGACTTTTTCAGCAACAAATTTAGAATACAAATACCCTGCATCCCAAGTCCGTCCCTCACCAGGAGATAAAGTTTTCTTATCTTTGTAAAAAGTGCGCATAAAATGCGAGGAAACGGCTTATTCCGTCTTGATTACAGAAAAGACCATAGAGCTTTCTTTGTCAAGGACATAGCCGCGTAGCGGTGCGAAGCATCCTTGGCAAAGAAAGCTCTATGGTCTAATCGGCAGCCAAGACGGAATAAGCCGTTGTTCTGCCCAGATTACTGAGCACTTTTTTTACAAAAGTAATCTGGATTCTGATGCAGGTCTTATTAGCGAAAATGAATAAGGTTGAAAATATCGTATGAGCAGATAGACATGTCTTTCGCAATTTTCCCCCGCGTCAGGGACACGATGGGCAAAAATAAAATTTAAACTCAATATTGCCCTTGTATTTCCAAAAACTAGAAATAATATTGCTCATATGGTTCCGATAACACTAGATTTTTCTAAAAATAAAGAACAAATCCCTGATTTGCCCACAAAATTGACAAAAAGTGGGCAAATCAGGGAAGTTATTGTAGATTTTAGAAAAAACAATAGTCCGTTCCCCGATTTTTGAGGGTTTTTGAGGCTAATTATTAGTTTTGAGGGCAAAAACAAGTGAAGACAGTTCTATTTGCCCCCACATTACATAGCTTCTTTGTGAAGACCAAATTTTCTTCGAAATCAAGTCAAGAAATTCCAATCATAGAAAAAGTCATAAAAAGTAAGTCTCTATTGTTTTCTGTATTTTTTCAGAATCGATGGGATGTGAGGCGGTTTCGCAGGTTATAATTAGGTTGAAGTTTGAAACAAAGAGATAGTGGGTAGCCAACAAATTTGGGCATTATAAATAAGCCATCTTTCGGTGGCTGAAAAATTGAATATAAACGCAACACCTATTTT
>JAUNBT010000009.1:0-4283 GCA_030526985.1 Lachnospiraceae bacterium
GTGTGGTGGGTCAGCTTTCTGCAGAGAGCATCTGCGGATGCTTTACCAGTACATCCAGACAGGCAAGCTGCAACTATGGTATCGGTACGGACGGCAGGGTTTCCCTGTGCGTTGAGGAGAAGAACCGTTCTTGGTGTTCTTCTTCCAATGCCAATGACCAGAGGGCAGTGACGATTGAGTGTGCCAGTGATAAGACAGAGCCGTATGCAATGAACGATGCAGTCTATGCGACCCTCATCAAGCTTTGCACGGATATCTGCAAGCGTAGTGGCAAGAAGAAACTTTTGTGGTTTGCAGATAAGGACAAGACCTTAAACTACTCCCCGGCATCGGATGAGATGGTGCTGACAGTGCATCGTTGGTTTGCCAATAAAAGCTGTCCGGGCAACTGGCTGTATGCAAGGCTGGGTGATCTGGCGGCAAAGGTTACGGCTGCACTTGGTGGTTCTTCTCAGACTACGACAGGCTCTACAGAAATGTATCGTGTTCGTAAGATTTGGGCAGATGCCAAGAGTCAGATTGGAGCATACACGGTGCTTGCCAATGCGAAACGGAAAGCAGATGAGAATGCAGGCTACATGGTATTCGACAGCAAAGGAAATGCTGTTTATGCCGGAAAGACGGCATCGACATCTGCTTTTTCCGCTTATATGGTGCGTGTGACGATTTCGGATCTGAACATCCGTAAAGGTCCGGGTACGAATTATGCTAAAACCGGGAAGTATACCGGAAAGGGTACTTTTACCATCGTTGCGGAATCGGACGGACAGGGTGCCACCAAATGGGGCAAGCTGAAATCCGGAGCAGGATGGATTTCGCTGGATTATGCCAGCAAGATTTAATCTCACCATCGGAACACAAGACACAAGTGACACAACAAGTGCGTAAAAACTCTATACGCGCGTATGTGCACTCACGGGTGTGCCTACTCCACTATAAAATAGAAAAAAATTATATAGTAATTCTTGTGATACTTGTGTACCGACTTGATGCCTGCCTTGGATTTTATCCTTGGCGGGCATTATTTTTGTGCAATGAAATCCGAATTTAAACGAATTTAAAGCTGTAAACAAAAGTAAAAATAGGAAAGCGACCATGTTGATATGGTATGACTTGAGTAATGAATTACTTTGACAGAAGTCGATAACTTCCTTTCCCAATTTTTTCAACCTGACCATCCGAAATCAACTGATTCATAATACGTTGAAGCTGACGTGGACTGCAATTTAGATGGAATGCAGCTTTTTCAAGTCCTTTTACTGTGTTTGATTCACATTTAAATTTCATGTATGTCAATACTCTTTCGGGCAGTGTGGCTGGTGAGGCATCAAGGTTTGTAATTATTTCCATTTTTTGCGTGAGACTACGACATATCATCTGTAAGAAAGAATTATTGTATAAAAGCTGTTCCTTGTGTTGATTCAGGGAAATGGAAATACAGGTGGTATTCGCTGTTGCTTCCGCATAAACACTATTATTGTTAGCGGAAAATAGATCCATGTCTCCCAGGATATAATTTGATTGACCATTGGAGAGTGAATAAACTGAGCCATCATCCCTGACAAAATAAATGTTAAGAGCCCCTTCAGCAACAATCTGAAAAAAATGCTCATTTTGTGAAGGGGACGTAATGAGTTCTCCTTTTTCGTACTGGATTAGAAAGATATAATCAAGCAGGTCTTTTAGAAATTCTGACTGGTCAATTGAAACAATATATTCACTAATAATTTTTATATCAAATATTTTTCTCATTCTATCTCCTTAAACAGGACAGATGTCTTGTTTTTTGAAACTATTATATATTACAATAGTCCAGTTTTCAAGTGAATAGGAGGAAGAAAGAGAATGGCAACAGTTTTTGAAGAAACAAACATATCAAAAGCAATTATGAGAGTGGGTTTGCCCGCAATGCTAGGACAACTTACTACTTTAATCTATAATATTGCGGACACTTATTTTGTATCATTAACAAAAGAACCGGCAATGATTGCAGCTGTAACGTTATGTACACCGATATTGATTATTATTATGTCTATTGCATGTATTTTCGGTATGGGTGGAAGCAGTGTCATAGCCAGATTGTTAGGAGAAGAAAAGAAAAAAGAAGCTGGATCAACAATGAATTTCTGTGTTTATGCAATGGTTTTTGTAGGAATTCTAACACTTGTTTTGGGATTACTTTTTTTGAATCCACTGGCAAAACTGGTAGGAGCTGATGAATCCAACATTGGTTACACCTGTGATTATCTGAAATACATTTTTATAGGTGCACCTTTTATCATGCTTGCAAATGGATTTGTACATTTATTTCGCTCAGCAGGATTGATTAAGGAAAGCACGATAGGATTAATTCTCGGAAATGCAATTAACATTGTATTAGATTATGTGTTTATCGTTGCTATTCAATGGGGAACAGCGGGAGCAGCACTTGCAACCTCATTAGGCTTTGTGTGCGCAACAGTATATTACGTAATTTGTATGTTTCGTGAAGAAATGAAAGGGAATATATTGATACAGTTAGCACCGTCACATTTTAAACCTAATGTAGAAATGGTAAAAAATGTGGTGTCAATTGGTATTCCTGGAGCATTAATCACTGTTCTTATGAGTGTAGCCAATATTGTATTAAACAATTATATCGGAATCTATGGTTCCGATGCAGTTGCATCCTATGGAATTGCATATAAGATTGATATGATTCCTATCATGCTGTCTGTAGGATTGGCACAGGGTATTACACCGCTGATAGGATATTATTATGGAGCAGGTAAGAAAAAAAGAATGCAGGATACAGTGAAGTATTCAATTGGATATGGAGTAGCATTAGGAGCAATCTTCACTGTGGGTTTTTTGATGTTTAGCAGAGCACTTGCATCAATATTCCTGAGTGACGAGAATCTGATTGAACAAGCAGGGACATTTCTGCAGATTTTGTGTCTTTCTGCACCATTGCTAGGTATCATTAATACAGTGATAAATTATTTCCAAGCATTAGGAAAGGCGTTTCCATCACTGATTATTACTTTGATGCGTAATGCAATTTTATTCATACCAGCTGTTATTCTGTTAAACTCGGTATGGAAATTAAATGGTGTAATTAGCGCACAACCCGTTGTTGAAACAATTTTAGCAATCGTGTGTATGGTTATGTATCTTAAAGATGTGAAAAATATCAGAAAAACAAACGAAGAAGAATAGGAGTGCATTCAAAATATGAGCTGGACAAGAAGCATATAGCAGACAGTTCCTCCGGCGATGGATAACAGCATCTGACGCTTCCATTTATGTAATAACATTGTGACAAGGATTGCAATCAATTCGGGAAGGCCATGGGTTCCTGAAAGAATATTCACGTTTTTTAAGCAGTATATGACAAGCATTCCAAAAATAGCAGAAGGAAGCGCTTTGCCAAGGTACTGAATATATTTAGGGGTGGGTTTCCTTGAAGAGAAAACCATAAATGGTAAAAATCTAGTGCTCATTGTTCCAAGAACACAAATTGTGATAGTAATAATTTGTTCCGAAAGTGTCATGATAATCCCTCATTTCTTTCAATTGATTCTTTAAATGCTGTCAGACATACGAGGATGCAGAGCATTGTGGGTATCATAAAGTTGTCCACGCCGAATATAATACGGCATAGAATCGTACTGATTAAGCCTATGAATGCAGTGTAATGTTTCTTCTCTTTCATCCACTGTTCCATAAAGATTACAACAAACATGGCGGTCATTACAAAATCTAAACCCGTTGTATCAAAACTGATTAGTGAGCCTAGCAATCCACCAATCGTTGCACCAGAGAACCAGTAAAAATGGTTTAGAAGTGTTACAAAAAACATAAACCATCCCCGGTCAACCTCTTCTGGAATGTCAGCGGTATAGTTGATAGAAAAGGTTTCATCGCACATACCAAAAATCAGGTAAAACTTTTTCCATCCCATTCCTTTGAATTTATCTAACATGGAGATTCCGTAAAACAGGTGTCTTGCCTGAATGATTAGTGTCATAATTAAAGACTGTATAGGTGCGAATGGAGCAAGCAGCATTGTGACAGCTACAAATTCTAAAGAACCACCAAAAATAGTTAAGCTCATAAGCATTGGGTATAAAAAATTAAATCCTGATACATTCATATAAATTCCATACGCAAGTCCTAAAAACCAAAAACCGGCAAAGATTGGGATCGTATATGGAAAGGCAGCTTTTAATGCTTTTGATTTCATAATTAAATCACCTCTTGAAAATATAATAAACAAAGTGTAAAATATAATTAAGATTATA
>JAUNBT010000009.1:4293-41958 GCA_030526985.1 Lachnospiraceae bacterium
AGTCGTTAATTATAAATTACAGAGGTGTTCTTATGGAAATCAGTGAAATTATAGCAGTAAATCTAAAACGATTACGGGAAGAAAGAAATCTCAGCCTGGGACAATTAGCAGAACTGGCTGGAGTAAGTAAAGTGATGTTGTCGCAACTTGAGAAAGGCACATCGAATCCCACGATCAATACGGTGTGGAAGATTACCGGAGCATTAAAGCTTCCATATACAAGTCTATTGGATTTGCCGGAAAGTGAAGTTGTCCATGTAAAAAAGAAAGATATTCATGATTTAGAAGAGGACAAATATCATATCTTTAGTTATTATGCAAAAGATGCAAACAGACCATTTGAACTGTATCAAATTGAAATGGATACGGGCTGTATTCATGAATCTATAGGACATTCATCAGATAGTTCTGAATACATCATGGTGATAGATGGGAAAATGGAATTGGAAGTAAATGGTAAAACATATGTATTAGAGCCGGATGATGGATTCTGTTTTGAAGCAGCAACACCACATATATACAGGAATATATCTGATAAGAAAGTAAAATTGTTTCTGATGATTTACTACACCGCATAAAGAATGAATAGAATTAAGAATATGGAAAGAGACAGTTTCAATAGAAGCTGCCTCTTGTTTTTTATTAAAATCCAAATAATCAATTAGAAAATAACTCCGAGATGAGTGTCTTATTCACATTTTTCTGTACCAGAAATTGAATTTTCGTGTCCCCATCTACAGATTGCCTGCAAGATTGGCATAAGAGTCAATCCTTTTTCAGAAAGATAATATTCGACCTTCGGTGGTACCTGTGGATATTCATGACGAACGATAAGGTCGTCACTTTCCAGTTCTTTTAAACGGTCTGAAAGCATCTTGTGTGTTACATTTCCCAGAGCTTTTTTTAGTTCTGAATATCGCATAATCTCACATTTCCAAAGCCAAAATAATATTTCCATTTTCCATTTGCCACCGATTAGAGAAACAGCATAGGAAAAGGGTGCTATATCTACTTTTTCATATGGGGCCTTTATTTGATGTTCCATGGTTTTTCCTCCTTCGTACTCACTTTTTGCATAGTATCTATTGAAAAAGTGCGTTCTTGTTAAAAATATATAGTGTATTATAATACAAACAAGGAAGAATGACAATTAAAATAAATATGGAGAAAATCAGAAAGGAAACGAAATTATGAAAATTTTTGAACCAATTAAAATTAATCAGCTCGAGATTGCAAATCGAATGATGGTATCTGCAATGGTAACAAATTTCTGTAATGAGGATGGATATGCAAGTGAAAAATTTATTGCCTATCACGAACACAAGGCGCAGGGCGGTTTTGGTCTCATTTGTACTGAAGACTACGCAATATCACCTACGGCTGGAGGCTTTAAGAGATTACCGGGACTGTGGGAGGATGCGCAGATTGAAAGTCATAAGAAATTAACAGACCGGGTTCATGCAGCCGGAAGTAAAATCTTTTGCCAGATTTATCATGCAGGAAGACAGACTACAAGTGCAATCAATGGAGTTCAGTGTGTAGCTCCATCACCAATTCCGGATCCTACAATGGGTGAAATACCACATGAACTTACAGTAGACGAGATTCATGAATTAGTAAAACAATTTGGTGAGACGGCTCTTCGTGCTAAGAAGGCAGGATTTGATGGCGTGGCGGTACTGCACGAAACAGATGCAGATTTATGATTGAAGTAATTAAAGAAGTCCGGAGAACCTGTGGAGAAGATTATCCGATCCAATTTAGAATGAGTGCACAGGAATTTGTTGATGGTGGACTTGGTATAGAGGATTCGAAAGTCATTGCTATGCTTGCTGAAGAAGCAGGAGCAGACAGTATTCATGTTTCACAGGGCGTTTATGCATCAGCACCTGTTATTATTCCACCTTCTTGTGTGGCACATGGAGCATATGTAGATAATGCAGCTGAGATTAAAAAGGTGGTCAATGTTCCGGTTATTGCTGTTGGAAGAATCAATGATCCACTTCTGGCAGAAGCTATTATTAAATCCGGCAAAGCGGATATATGTACTATGGGAAGAGCATCTATTGCCGATCCTGAAATGCCAAAGAAAGCAAAAGAAGGAAGATTTGATGAAATCATACATTGCATCGGATGTCTTCAGGGATGTAATGGCGAAGAGATGAAAGGCAACTGCATTAGATGTCTGGTTAATCCATTGACAGGTATGGAGAATGAATATAAAATCGTTCCGGCAGAAACCGTAAAGAATGTTGTGGTAGTCGGTGGAGGTGTTTCCGGGTGTGAAGCGGCTATTGTAGCTGCACAACGTGGACACAAAGTTACCATTCTTGAAAAGAGTCATGAATTGGGTGGACAATGGATTGCAGCGGCGATTCCCGTTGGAAAAGGTGATTTTACAACATTCACCGTATGGCAGAAAAATATGATTCAAAAGCTTGGAATCCAGGTTGTCTTTGGTGTGGAAGCAGATAAGGCAGTGATAGATAGTTTTAATCCGGATGCAGTTATTCTGGCTTACGGAAGCAATGCATCTGTTCCTCCAGTTCCGGGACTTAAGGAATATGGAGTCCTAGCAGAAGATATTTTGCGTGGACGTAAAGATTTCGGAAAAAAGGTAGTTGTAATTGGTGGCGGTCTGGTTGGTGCTGAAACAGCAGATCATCTTGCAGCACATGGAGCAACAGACGTTTCAATTGTTGAAATGATGCCAGTTATCGTAGCAGATGGAGAAGACAGTGTAGTGTACTATCTGAATAAACGATTTAAAGAAGCTGGTGTTCATGTTTATACGTCAGCCAAAGTAAGTATGATAGCCGCTGACCATGTTTCTTTTACGCAGAATGAAAAAGAAAATACGATTGATCAGGTAGATACCATTGTGATTGCTACAGGCAGAAGAAGTGATGCAACACTGGCAGACAGTTTGGATGGAGCTGCTTATCAGGTTGTGACTGTTGGAGATGCCAAGAAAGCAAAACAGGGTTACATTGATATTAGAGAAGGCTATGAGGCAGGATTGAACATATAGGAGAAACGAATGCATTATAATGGACCAATCGTCCGTCCGCCTATGGATGGAGACAGTATTTTTGTAGAAGTTACAGTGGGTTGTACCCATAACAGCTGCACATTTTGCAATTTTTATGAGGGGTATCCCTTTCGGGTTGCACCGCTTTCACAGGTGGAAAGTGATTTGAAAGAGGCTTCCAGATATTATAGAAAAGGACGTTCAAAAGTATGGGCATCTGGTGGAAATCCATTTGCTTTAAGTACACAGAAACTGATTGAACTGGGAAAACTTTTTCGGAAATATTTACCGGATTGTAAAATCATGACCTATGCACGTGTAGATGATATGAGAAGAAAATCAGTAGAAGACATTAAGAGCATTATAGATGCTGGGTTTCATGACATTGTCATTGGTGTGGAGTCAGGTGATGATAAAGTGCTTAGTTCTGTAAATAAGGGATATGACGCAGAAGAAATTCTGGAAGCGCTTGGAAAACTCGACCAGGCTGGAATGAAATATCGAATCATTTATCTGGGCGGTCTTGCCGGAAAAAATAAAGGTGAAGAAAGTGCACGTGTGAGTGCAGATGTTATCAATCAGATTCACCCACACCTAATGCTTTTAACTATGGTGGATGTTCTTCCGGGAACAACGATGTACAAACAATGGAAGGCGGGCGAATTTGAGCCGGAAAGTGAATTAGAAAAGATAAAGGAATATCGTGAATTAGTTGCGAATCTGAATAATCACATCGTGGTCCAGGGACAATCGGCATCAAGTTCACTGCAATTCGAAGCAAAATTGCCGGAGGAAAAGAAAGAGCTATTGAAATATCTTGATCAAGTAATAAATACATTTACAGATGAAGATGAAAAACGTATTTCTGCAATGAGAGCAAGAATGACTCGAGCATAGGTGGTTGTAGAAAGACGAAGCCGGTATCGTAGATAGAAGGAAAGAGAATTATTTATCGGTAGTGAATGTAAAAATGCCGATAAGTAAGCTTTTTTGTTCCTGATAATAAGTGCCTCGTTCTTTTCTTATGAAAAAGAATTCAGGTGGATAGCCAAATATTTTGTGAAAATATATCAAAGTTAGGCAGAAATGTATAAGTATTAGTTGTTCCACTAAATTAAAATTTCATACAAAACCGTGCAGTGCCTGTCTTGGATTTTATCCTTGGCAGGCATTATTTTTGCCTTTTTGGAAATCCGTGGTTCTTGAATGGTGTGCTTTTGTCCTTTCACTGTTAGAGGCGATGACCTCATAACGATGGGAGGTGTCAGCAGTGACAGAAAATCAGAAAGCGCAAATCTGCGCACTCCGAAAACAGGGTGTCGGATATATGAAGATAGCACAACAGACGGGTATTTCACAGAATACAATTAAATCATTCTGCCGCCGGAATAATCTGACGGCTGTGGAACAGGCTGATGTGCCTGCCGCAGAGCAGTCAGCTTGTGAATATTGCGGAAAAGTAATCACGCAGATGGAAGGCAGAAAGAAAAAGCGGTTCTGCTCTGATGCTTGCAGAAATAAGTGGTGGAATGTACATCTTGACCGTGTGCAGAGAAAAGCCATCTACCAATATAAATGTCCGAACTGTGGTAAGGAGTTCGAGGTGTACGGCAACAGCCACAGAAAATATTGCTGCCACGAGTGCTATGTGGAGCATCGGTTTGGAGGTGGTGGTTGTGACTAAGGAGCAGTTCAGAAATGAAAAGCTGTATCAGACTACCATGCTTATGGCAAGAAACCTCCATGACCAGGGCATTTTATCCGATGAAGAGTACGGGCAGATTGATACAATTTTCAAGGAAAAATACAAGCCAACTTTGGGTACATTATTTGCTGATATATCGTTGACTTCCGAGCCGAAAAGAGTGATGTATAGTAGCGGAAGGAAGTGATTATATGCCGAAAATAAGCAAGATTGAGCCGACTGTACCAGCCATAAAGCAGCGAAAAAAAGTAGCTGCTTATGCCAGGGTATCCATGCAGTCGGAACGAATGATGCATTCCCTTTCCGCACAAATCAGTTATTACAGCAAGCTCATCCAAAAGAACCCTGATTGGGAATATGCGGGTGTGTACGCTGATGATTTTATCTCCGGCACCAATACGGTAAAGCGTGATGAGTTCAAGCGTATGCTGGCTGATTGTGAGGAAGGAAAAATCGACATCATTCTTACCAAGTCCATCAGCCGATTTGCAAGGAACACGGTTGACCTGCTGGAAACAGTAAGGCATCTGAAATCAATGGGCATTGAGGTGCGGTTCGAGAAGGAAAACATAAATTCCATGAGCGGTGACGGTGAGTTGATGCTTTCCATTCTGGCATCTTTTGCCCAGGAAGAAAGCCGCTCCATCAGTGAGAACATCAGATGGGCAACAAAGAAACGGTTTGAAAAAGGTATCCCCAATGGGAAATTTAGAATCTTTGGATACCGTTGGGATGATGACCAGCTTGTGATAGAGCCGGAGGAAGCGGAGATTGTAAAACGCATTTTTAAGAATTTCCTTGATGGCAAGTCAAGACTGGAGACAGAAAAGGAATTTGCGGCCGAGGGCATCACCACAAGGGACGGCTGCCGTTGGGTGGATTCCAACATCAAAGTGGTGCTTACCAATATTACCTACACCGGAAACCTTCTTCTGCAGAAGGAATATATCGAAGATCCAATCACAAAACGCAGGAAGAAAAACCGTGGTGAGCTGCCGCAGTATTTCGTAGAGAACACCCATGAGCCAATCATAGATATGGAAACATTCCAGTATGTGCAGGATGAGATTGCAAGGCGAAAGGAACTGGGTGCCCTGGCAAACAAGAGCCTGAACACCTGCTGTTTCACGGGGAAAATAAAATGCCCGCATTGTGGGCAAAGCTATATGCACAATAAACGCACTAAGAACGGCAATATGCAGGAATATTGGAATTGCGGCAGCAAGAAGAAAAAGAAGGTCGGAGATGGCTGCCCTGTAGGCGGAACAATCAACCACAAAAACATGGTAAAGGTATGTGCAGAGGTTCTTGGCTTGCAGGAATTTGACGAGGAGATATTTCTCCGCGAGGTAGACCACATTGATGTGCCGAGAAAATACACGCTGGAGTTCCATATGGCAGACGGCAGGGTTATCAAAAAGGACTGCCCCAACACAGGTCACAAGGACTGCTGGACAGCGGAGTATCGTGCAAAGACCTCTGAAAAAAGAAAGAAGCACGGTACCAATCCCAAGGGTGCATCCTGCTTTACAGGAAAAATCAAGTGTAAGACTTGTGGATGCAATTTCCGAAAAGCCACGCAGCCGTCAGCTACGGCACAAAGCGGCAAGGCTTATTATTGGAGATGTGCCGAACACAGCAATGGCTGTCAGACGGCTGGCTTGCGTGAGGATGTGCTGAAACCGCTCTTTGCAGATGCCCTTGGAATGACAGCTTTTGACGATGCACATTTCCGAAAGACGGTGGACTACATTTCAGTGCTGTCGGCAACCGACCTGGAGATTTTCAAAAAGGACGGCACTGTGACAGCGGTGGTTTACGAACCACCTGCCCGTAAATGTCAGCCAAGGACAGAGGAACAGAAAGACCATATGCGCAGGCTGATGAAGGAAAGGTGGACACCGGAACGCAGGCAAAAGATGAGCAAAAATATGAAACAGCTAAGGAAGGAGCGTGGTGAAAATTGGCGAATAGAAAAGTAGTGACCATACCACCGACTATAAACAAATTTACAGCCGCTCCTGTGAACAGCAGGAAGAAACGCAAGACGGCTGGATATGCCCGTGTCAGTACCGACCATGAAGATCAGGTCACAAGCTACGAGGCACAGGTGGATTATTACACGAATTACATTAAAGGCAGAGAGGATTGGGAGTTTGCCGGACTGTACACGGATGAAGGCATATCGGCAACGAATACCAAGCATCGTGACGGCTTTAACAGAATGGTGGCGGATGCATTGGCGGGAAAGATAGACCTTATCATCACAAAGTCAGTCAGCAGATTTGCACGAAACACGGTGGATTCCCTTACCACCATACGAAAGCTGAAGGAACACAATGTGGAGTGCTATTTCGAGAAGGAAAATATATGGACCTTTGACAGCAAGGGCGAGCTGCTCCTTACAATAATGTCCTCATTGGCACAGGAAGAGAGCCGCTCCATTTCAGAAAATGTAACATGGGGACACAGAAAACGCTTTGCAGACGGAAAGGTCAGCTTTGCGTATTCCCGTGTCCTTGGCTTGGAGAAAGGCCCCGATGGGACTATTGTGGTAAATCATGAGGAAGCCCAAATTGTGAAGCTGATATTCAGACTGTTCCTCGAAGGTATGACCCCACACAGCATTGCGGTGCATCTTACCGAGCAGGGCATCAAGTCACCCGGCGGTAAAGATAAATGGAACTCTGCTACTGTCCGCAGAATGCTGTCCAATGAGAAATACAAGGGCGATGCCCTGCTCCAAAAGGAATTCACTGTAGATTACCTTCAGAAAAAGACCAAGAAGAATGAGGGCGAAGTGCCGCAGTATTATGTGGAAGGAAACCACGAAGCCATTATCGAGCCGAGCGTATTTGACCTGGTGCAGACGGAACTTGCCAAGCGTTCAAGGAAAAGCACGGCACGGTACAGCGGAGTCAGCATCTTCTCCAACAAGATAAAATGTGCGGAGTGCGGCAGCTGGTACGGTTCTAAGGTGTGGCATTCCAATGATAAGTACCGCAGGGTGATTTATCGCTGCAACCATAAATTCGATGGGGATAGGAAATGCGAAACTCCCCATGTGACGGAAGAGGAAGTCAAAGCGACATTTGTCAGGGCGATGAATACCGTGATAATCGAACGGGACGAGATTATTGCAAACATCAAGCTGATTCGTCAGACTGTTTGCGGTACGGACGCTCTGGAAGATGAGAGGGACAAGCTGCAAAGCGAGATGGAGGTTGTGGTGGAACTCACGCAGAACTGCGTGGCAGAAAACGCACGGACAGCGCAGAACCAGGAAGAATATCAGAAACGGTATAACGGCTTGGTGGAACGGTACGAAAAGGTCAAATCAAAGTATGACAGCATTGTGGCTGTCATCGAGGAAAAACAGGCACATTTTGAGAAACTTGGAATGTTCATTGAAACCCTGGAACAGCAGGCAGAACCTATCACAGAATTCGATGCCGGAATGTGGGGCAGCATGGTGGAATACATCAGCGTGGATAAGGATAAGAACATAGCCATTACCTTTAAGGACGGCACGGAAGTACAGGCATAAAACGAATAGAGATACATACGGACACCTTGCAGAGATGCAGGGTGTTTTTCTCTTTTCGGATATTTTGTAAACAATGCTCTTGGGTGATTGTAAATCAACGGGATGTGTGATATAATAAATTATCTTATTCATGCAAGATATTAACGCACTTTCGAGAGGTGAATGGCTATGATAAAAAACAATATTGAATTGGATGTAAAAGTAAAGTGCATAGAGAACAGCGTGACACAGGCACAGTTGGCAGAAAGAGTTGGAACTTCAAGTCCGTATGTCAACCGAATTATCAATAAGACTTTTGTGCAGATGTTGGAAGCACTGGGATATGACATTGAACTGACCTATATTAAAAAAGAAAATTTGAGAAAAGAGGATTGAATTATGGCCGGATGTACTTGCGAAAATTGGACATTACAAGATTTATCCAGTGCATTACAAGATATGCATAAAGACAATAAAAAAATAGTGGTTCCCATGTTTCAACGAGGAAAAAGATGGAAAAAGTCACAAGAACAAAAATTTATTGACTCTTTAATAAAAGGCTATCCTGTTGGGACAATGTTGTTTTACGAAACGCTTGAAAATAATAAACGTACATATATTCTTGTTGATGGATTACAGCGTGGAAATAGCATTAAAAAGTATATGACGAATCCTACGGAATTTTTTTATGATGACAGTATTTCTGACTACTTTTGTGAAAATCTTTGCAAGTTGCTTAATAAAGATGACACCGATTCATATGGGAAAATCCGCTCGATACTCACTTCGTTTATTAAACAACAACGGACGTTTAAAAATTTGCAATACTATAATGTGGCGAAGACTTTGGTTGATGATTTTGGTGTAGGATATGAGCCGATAGGAGAAATCATTGATATTATTACTGAGTTTTTTGAAGAGCGTCAAGATTTATATGATAAAATCGCAAGTACTGTAATCCCTGTAATTGTTTATACTGGTGATGAGAATAATTTGCCGGAAATATTTGACAGAATTAATTCACAAGGAACTCCCCTTGACCAGTACGAGGTTTATGCGGCTTCTTGGCCAGTAAATCAAAAATATAAAATCAGTAATGCAGAGATTATTGAATATGTAGTTCGAAAATATGACACATTTACAGAGGATGATTTCCAAATACATGGATATAGCCGGGAGGAGATGCGCTCCAAAAAACAAGTTAATGCTTTTGAGTATCTTTTTGGACTTGGAAAATATCTTGTAAATAAATATGAAATTTTAGGATTTAATAAAAATCTGTCAGAGGATACAGTTAATCCTCTTGCATTTGAATTGGTGAATGCCTGCCTAAATGATACAGATAGAATAAAAACTTTGTATAGGAATCTTCAGACTCTTAATTTAGATGAGTTTGAGGCTGCACTGCACTGTGCAATTGAATTTGTGAATAATGCTATTTTAGTTATCACAAAATTTAAAGGCAATTCTCGAAATGCAAATAAGATTTTTCATTCCAAGTACCAAATACTTTCAATGATTTCTACTACCTTTAAAGAAATGTATTCCGATGGAGATTATTCTAAGCAAGATGTAATGTGGTCTGAAAGAAAAAATACTATAGCAAATAACTTAGTCCAGTATTATGTTTATGATATTATTACGAATTATTGGAGTGAGGTTGGAACAGGCAAAATCCATGCTGCAGCTAAACCCAATAGGTATATGATTGAGATTCCCGGACGAGCATGGATGGTTGCTTTAGATGGTTTTTTTGAACGATCTATGCTTAGAGCAGAAAGTAAGAAGGTTGCAAACCCTCGCAGTGAGGAATTTGTAATGCTAAATTGCATTTATCTAAAAACTTTTACAGCTATGGATCAATTATCAATTGATAAATTTGATGTAGAGCATATTGCCCCAAAAGAACAAATGAGAAAACTAATTGATTCATGTAATGGAGAAGGTTTGCCTATAAGTTGCATTGCAAATCTTTGTTATCTTCCAGAATACATTAACAGAAGTAAGCACGATAAGAATTTTTATCAAGATAAAAAATATTTGCTGCATATTGATTTGGCAGATGTGGAAAGTAAATATAGTTTTACGGAAGAGGCAGATTTGGAATGGATGGATATGCCATATACGCAACCAGATGATTTTGCAGTATTAAAAGAGTACTATACGGACTACTGTACAAAAAGATTTGAAAAAATAAAACATTTATTCTGTGATTCACTTGGCATTAAATATGAGGAAAGTTATGAAGGACCTGAAGTGATTGCAAAAACTGTAATCATTCCAGAGACACAGCCGATACCAAACAAAAAAATTAAATTTGCAGACAAATGTGTTCAGAGATTGGCACAGATAATAAATGAAGAATTAATTAAAGTGGGCAGGAGTACTTATATATCAGCTGATGGCAAAAAAGGATTTGTGTTCACGACTTCGAAAGCTTATAAGCAAGGAAATCGTGAAAAGTATTGGTTTGCATATAGAAGAAATAATTTGGCTGATATAGCAAATTGTGAAAATAAGTATTTTATTTATGGCTGCAAAGATGAAGGGACTATGGTTCAACTTCCAATTTCTACAATTGAGGAGCATATCGACAATATGAATATATCCCGTGATGAAGATGGTATGATTACTCATTGGCATATTGTATTTTTTAAGGACGCTGATGGAAAAATGACGTGGATGCTTTCGCATCCAGAAATAAAAGAAGTTGATATTTCTGACAACGTTATATAAATTGTGGAAAATGCAGAGATGGCAGTGGATGGAAATAATAAAAAGCAATTAAATTTTCGCATTAATAGAGGAGCGTGATTGGCTTATATGGAACAAAACATTATCTTTGGGAACGGGATAAATATTGAATTTGGAGGTTTTGATAACTACTCAAATAAAGCTATTATGAGCAGATTAATGGAGAACATTAAGTCTGATAAATATAAAAATATTTTCAAAGGAATAAGTAACCGTGAATTGTTGGAAAGCATAGATGGACTATTTAATATCGTTAAGGATATTTCTAAATGGGATAATTATGCTGATGGTTTATTTATGTTGATGGAAATTGAAAGAATAAAAAATCTGTATGATGAGAATAGTAAAATTGAAGATATCGGATTGGAGGATATCTTCATTGCAGTCGAACTTTTGAGTAATAAATACAAGGATGATGAGCGGTTTAGGCACAAAATAAATCATGAATTGCAAATGCTCATGTTAGATGCAATTTATAATGATGGAAATATAAATACTGTAGATTATACGAATGAAATGCAGCAATTTCTTTTAAAGTACTCTCATGTTTTTACGATTAATTATGATACAAATTTAGACAGATACTATGATGGTGTCATGCATCTTCATGGCCGTTTTGATTCATTGGCACCGGAGTATGATGCTAATAGCTTATTTGTGCAAGAAAATCCAAATGAAAATTTTTCCAGAGATGTGATAGTAGGATATGAATATATGTTCAGTAATACGATAATGAGTTGGTATTGGCTTGAAAAATATGGGCATTGGATTGATTCTGAGAGAACATTTGGAGCAGATGCATTTAAAAATATGAGTGGCCATTTAGATATCGTTGGAATGTCTCCATGTAATGATGAACACCTTTTTTTGATGATTAATCAATCTCAACTAAAGAATGTTACATATTATTATAGAAGTGAAAAAGATAGAGTTTCTATGAGTAAAAAAATCCAGAAACCGATAACCTATACTCATGTTGACAAGTTTTGGTCAAAAATAAAATAATAGTTTATGAAAACCAAAGGAGGCCGTGTCCATGAGTGCAGTAACAGCTTATGCACCCTATCGTTATTACCGTGTGCAAATGAACACGGCATCGTTAAATAATGCACCCACTAAGGGGTGGGTGTGTTCATCGTTAAAAGGTCTACCGTTACATTGTATCATTTTTAGAACGGCAACAGACTCTTGTATGGGCAGTGGTCATATCCTCGCCTATATGTTTGATGTGCTGATACAAATTTATGAAGTTTAGAGATTCTTACATAGAATCCCGTGAAATTCAGCATTTAAATAATGACGAAAGTGCCGTGGAATTACGTTATATTATGGAGGAATCAATGAAAAGGATAATTAAAAATAGAATAAAGTGTAATCATTGCAACGATATTATCGAATCAACATATCGGCATGATTATGTAACTTGCAGTTGTGGCCGTTGTAGTGTAGATGGTGGGCTGGATTATTTAAGGAGAGGTTTTGTAGATTCTCCTGATGATTATACTGAAATGAGCGAATATGAAGATGTGGAAGACTAGCATAGAATGCCGAATGGTTAATTAATTGTCAATCTATACGAAAAAAGTCGAAAAAGGGTAGTGATTTTCCACAAAAATACTATTGAAAAATTGTGAAAAATGACGTACAATAAATTCGTAATCAATCATAAATGACGAAACAGACACATCATGGAAGGAGCAGATAACATGACAATCGGATTAGAAAGATACCAGAATGTATTCGAAAGCGTATTAAGAGAAGAGAAAATAAATACAGAGAATTTACAAGCATTTGACGGCGAATTTACACGTATTTCTGCCGAAATGCAGAATAAAATGACAAAGAAATTAAGTGGAATGGCTGGAACAGACGGTCAGTTATATACAGACAGCGAAGTTGCAATTGCCAATCATCATTTCTTTAAAAAGTGCATGAAAGAGTGCTGCCGTACCACAGCTGCTTAATGACAAAAAAATAACAAATAATTAACAGATGAAATATGCTTAGAACAAAAATTGCTGCGAACAGAATCCCATTTCTGGAACGCAGCTTTTTTATATGATAGGAGAGTTCTTTGGCCTTCCCTGTCATATAAAAAGTGAGGCAGTGTTCTTTCGAATTCCCTCTTGCCATTTTTGAAAAAGAGACGTAAGATAGTAAGGACGAGCAAAAGAGAAGCAGGAGGGATAGTGATTGAAAAAAGAACTGGAACATTTTTGGATTGGAGAAGCCTATGGCGGCAGTCAGGACTGGTTTTTGGAGTTTATGATGAGAAAAGGAGGCTGTGCAGCACAGACCGCTTGTGACAGTGCCCTTTATTTTGCAAAACATTTCAAGAAAACAAAGCTGTATCCCTATAATGAAGAACAGTTGACAAAGGCTGATTATGTTTCCTTTTCCGGGGTAATGAAGCCCTATTTAAGACCGAGAATGAGTGGAGTGAATACCCTTGCTTTATATATAGAAGGATTTGGGGATTATTTAAATGACAGAGGAGAGACGGAAGTAACGATGACACCTTTGCCCGGAGAGACGGAGCTTTCCGTAGCTAAAGAAGCTGTGATTTTTCAGATTGACCACGGATATCCGATTCCCTGTCTCATTTTAAAACATAAAAACTCAGCATTTGAGGACTATGTTTGGCACTGGTTCTTATTAAATGGATATGAGCAATATGAAGACCGGCTCATGGTAAAAGCTGTGACCTACGGGGAATGGGAGTGGCTTTCCTTTGAGGAACTTTGGGATACCGGATATCGTCAAAAGGGCGGTCTGGTTTTATATGGACAAATAGAGAAAGAGAGGAAGAAAAAAAATGAAACAAATTCAAATTAAAAAATTGGCTTTGGCCGGAATTTTAGTGGCAGTAACAGTAGTCTGCTCACCTTTTTCTATTCCGGTGGGGGCTTCAAGGTGCTGTCCGGCGCAGCATTTTATCAACATCTTAGGTGCTGTTTATTTAGGCCCCGGCTATGCAGTGGCGACAGCTTTTGCGGCAAGTTTAATTCGGGTAATGGCAGGAACCGGAACCTTTTTAGCATTTCCGGGTTCTATGTGCGGCGCACTTTTAAGTGGTCTTTTGTATAAATATACAAAGAAGCTGCCTTTTGCCTATATTGGGGAGTTGTTTGGCACGTCAGTTATTGGTGGAATGCTATCTTATCCGGTCGCTCTTTTGCTGATGAATAATGAGACAGCAGCATTGTTTACCTTTGTGGTACCGTTTTTTATATCCAGTTTTGGAGGAACTTTGCTTGCAGCTGTTCTCGTTACCATTATGAAAAAGGCAAAGATTATGGATTTCTATTTAGGAGATTTAAAATAGTTTATGGCAGATGATTTGACGAAAAAAAGATATGATTTGTTGGATACCATTCGTGGGATCACTTTAGTCAGCATGATTTGTTTTCATACCAGATGGGATTTGATTCATTTATTTGGAAGGGAGAGCTTATTATCCCCTATGGCCAGTTTTTTGTGGCAGCAGAGTATTTGTTGGAGTTTTATTCTGCTTTCCGGATTTTGCTGGTCTCTTGGAAAAAAAAGGATAAGAAGAGGAGTTATCGTCCTCGGTGGCGGTCTGCTTGTTACTCTTTCCACCTTTGTGGCCTTTCCGGATCAGCCGGTGTTATTTGGGGTGCTCCATATGCTGGGAGTGAGCATGCTTTTACTTACCCTTATGGAACCGTTGATGAAAAAAGTAATGCCAATAGTGGGACTATTTCTTAGTTTCTTCTTATTTTATTGTTTTTATAATGTATCTGCCGGATATTTCAATCTGGGAGTGTTCGGAAAGATTTCACTTCCGGCTGCTTTTTATAAAAATAATGGAACAGCCTGTCTTGGCTTTCCGGGAACAGATTTTTACTCTTCGGACTATTTTCCGATGCTGCCATGGTTCTTTTTATTTTTGTGTGGATATTTTTTCTTTCGTTTTGTAGAGGGAAAAGAAGGTTTCTGGCAGAAATTAAAAGGAAAGATAAAAGGGTTTGATTTTTTAGGAAAACATTCCCTGATCATATACCTTCTCCACCAGCCTGTAGTCTATGGTTTATTGATGGTATGGGATTTCGTTGGATTAGGATAGTAAGAATAATGAAATCATATGATGCTGGGGTCAAAAGTATTTGACCCCTTGTTGCATCCGTAATTATTTGGTACTGCAGCATTCTTCGCAATGAGATTGATTTGTTGTACTGTTTAAATGTGCCATATGTTTGGAACCCCATTCAGACAGAGCGTCAAGGGGAGTTAAAATGCTCCGTCCTTCCTCCGTTAAAGAGTATTCGACTCTGGGAGGAATCTCATTATACTGTTCCCGATGGATGATGCCATTCTCCTCTAATTCTTTGAGTGATTGAGAGAGCATCATATTGGTGATACCGTTGAGTTTGCGTTTTAAACTGTTATAACGGATTGTATCTTCCTGCGCTAAGATACAGATAATAGGAAGTTTCCACTTGCCGCCGACTAAATTTAAGCTGTAACGCAGGGGACAGACAGAAGTATCTTGTTGTTCTTTCATAGTATCCTTATCCTTTCAATTATCTTACTATAATGTATGAAAATATACATGGTATGAAAAAACATACCTGGTATGAAAAATCTGCGTACTTGCAAAATAAATATTTGATAGTAGAATTATAACATAATCGAGGAAAAAGTACAATGAATGAGATACAATGGCGAATGAACAGTTCGCCATATTCTTTACAAAAGTATTAGCACTCACACATAACGAGTGCTGACAAAAAGGAGGAATCGAGAATGATTACAATACCTGTATATGATATGATGCTTCTGCCCGATGTGACTTTTTATTTTAAAAAGGACATTTTTGAGGGAAGAGATAAGAACCCGATAGAAACAAACGAAGAGATTCTTTTTCTTATGATGAAGGAAGATAAGAATAGAGCGGATTTGATGGAAGACGATTTTTATCCGGTTGCCATTTCTGCAAAAGTAGAGAGTGTGGACCATGATGGAAATGTGAGAATGCGTGCCATAGAGCGGATGGAGATTTTGAGAATCAACTTTACCGATGACAGCATTGTTGCAGACACCAGAATTTTAGAAGAACAGCAGGACTTGGAGAAGGAGAAAGAAAAAGAAGTATTTGGTCAGGTTCAGTCTGACTTATTGAAATTTATTCAGGGATTTCAGTGGGGTGTCTGGGCGAGAAGCTTTATTACTCATTGGAAAACAATGAACGAGATGGTCTGTGCCATGTCCGGCTATCTGACTTTAAGCTGGGAAGAAAAATACGCGATTATCGAAACCAATTCAAGAGCAGAAAGATGTGAGCTGATTGAGAAAGCAATTTATGAATTTATGGAAATCAGCCGCATTAGCGAGGAAGCGGAGAATGCACAAAAAGAGACCCATGAACAGGTATATCGTGAGGCTGCATTAAAAAAACAGATTGATTTTTTGCAGCGTCAGTTAGATGAGATGCATCCGGAGAATGTATCCGATGTACGCCGGTTTGAGACAAAGCTTGCAGATTCAGGCATGAATGAGGAAGCTAAAAAAGAAGCGGATAAGATGTTAAATCGGATGCGTCAGGAGGGAAAGGAGAGCCATGAATATGGTATGCTCTATGACTACCTGGATTTCGTTACAAGTCTTTCATGGAAAAAAGCGGAACCGGATGAGATTGATTTAGATGAGGCGGAAGAAATCTTAGACGAGGATCACTACGGTCTTAAAAAAGTGAAAGAAAGAATCATCGAGCAGCTTGCCGTGATGGCATTAAACCGACAGCAGTCCGGTTCCATCTTACTCTTTGTGGGGGCACCGGGTACAGGTAAAACCAGCATTGGTCAGAGTATTGCCAAGGCTCTTCACAGAGAATATGTAAGAATCAGTCTTGGAGGTGTCCGGGATGAGGCAGAGATTCGGGGACACAGACGGACTTATGTTGGAGCCATGCCCGGAAGAATTATGGAAGGAATGAAACGAAGTGGAGTTTCGAACCCGGTCATGGTGTTAGACGAGGTCGATAAGCTTTCAAAAGATTACAGTGGAGATCCGGCAAGTGCCCTTTTAGAAGTGCTCGATCCGGAGCAGAATAATAGTTTTACGGATCATTACATGAATGTACCTTATGATCTTTCCAGTGTACTCTTTGTATGTACGGCCAATTCTGTGGATACGATTCCGGAACCACTTTTAAATCGTATGGAAGTGATTCAATTTCCGGGATATACTCCTGTGGAAAAATTCTATATCGCCAGAAAGCATCTGCTTCCAAAAGCCATGAAGAGCATGGGAATCAAAGCGAAGAATTTAAAAGTGACCGATGAAGCAGTCAGAAAGATCATTGACAGCTATACGATGGAAGCCGGTGTCAGAGGATTAAAGAAACAGTTGGATAATCTGTGCCGTTACGCTGCGGTAAAATTAGTTCGGGGAGAACAAAAAAGTCTTACGGTCAGTGAAAAACGATTGTCAGATTATCTGGGAAGAAAAGAACTTCATCATGAACATATTTTAGAAAAGAAGATGCCGGGTATTGTGACAGGTCTTGCATGGACCCGTGCTGGTGGAGAAATCTTATTTATAGAGACAAATCTGACAAAAGGAAAAGGAAGCATGCTTCTTACAGGACAGTTGGGTGATGTGATGAAGGAATCTGCTCAGATTGCATTAAGTCTTGTAAAATCCATGTTTCCGGAGGAAACAAAAGATCTCGATGAAAAGCAGCTTCATATTCATGTGCCTTCCGGTGCAGTGCCTAAAGATGGACCATCTGCCGGAATTACTATGGTGACGGCCTTGTCATCTCTGGTGACGAAGAAAGCAGTCAGCCCGGAATTTGCCATGACAGGCGAAGTGTCTTTAAGAGGTGGCGTGATGGCAATCGGAGGTCTTCCGGAGAAATTAATGGCTGCCGAGCGGGCTGGAATTAAAACTGTCTTTATTCCTTATGAAAATAAAGAAGACTTGGAGGATGTGGCAGAGGAAGTGAAGGAAAAACTTGAAATTATTCCTGTGAAGAAAATTACAGAAGTTTTGGAGAAAGTAGGAATTTTAAGCAAGGATAAAGAAAACAAAGTAAAATAGAAATAAAGAGGTATGAGCAATGCGGCATTTGCACCTGGAAAAAGGGCAAATGTCGCATTGTGTCGATTTCTGACAAAAAAACACGAAAAAGCATTAAAACATTTTCGTCCACTAAAGTTTGTGTCGCAAATTGCGACTAAAGGGAACTTGTTCTGTGACATTGTAAAATGTATAATAATATTGTAAAAACTCAGTTTTGTAGGTATGCCAAAAAAAATTTCACTTTTTCATTATGGGGACGATGAAAAAGTGAGGATAACTGGGAAAGACAGAAGTGGAGGAACGTATGGGGAAAATAAATGTTGCGATAGCAGATGATAACGAGCGTATGGCCGAGATGCTTGAGGAGATTATTTCCAGAGAAGAGGATATGGAGGTGATCGGAAAAGCCGGAGATGGTGAGAAAGCCTTAAAGCTAATCGAGGAAAAACAGCCGGATGTTATGGTTTTGGATATGATTATGCCGACGCTTGATGGGATGGGTGTTCTAGAAAGAGCACAAAAAGAGAAGAAGTACAAGGATACTTCTTTCATTATTTTATCCGCCATGGGACAGGAAAATGTGGCAGAGGAGGCAATGTCACTTGGCGCAAGCTATTTTTTGTTAAAACCTTTTGATAATAGGGCTTTAATTCGAAAAATACGACAGATTAAAGGAGATTATGGAGAGAGCCGTAAAATTGCCGCCACATCCTACATAGACAGACAGGAGCGGGATGTAAAAGTGGAAGTGAAAGAGGGAGATTTTTCACTTGAAATTGTTGTGACGAATATTATCCATGAGATTGGAGTGCCGGCCCATATTAAAGGATATCAATATTTGCGGGATTCTATTATGCTGGCAGTAAAGGATATGGATATCCTGAATTCTATTACGAAACAATTATACCCAACAATAGCTAAGAAACATAATACAACACCGAGCAGAGTGGAGCGGGCAATCCGCCATGCGATTGAAGTGGCCTGGAACCGGGGGAAGATGGACACGATAGATGCTCTTTTTGGTTACACAATCCATGCAGGAAAAGGAAAGCCTACAAATTCTGAATTTATTGCGTTGATAGCCGATAAAATCAGATTGGAATATAGAGGAAAATTTCAATCAAATCAATAAATAAAAAACGAGAATAAATGCAGAGGGAGATTGTTTATGCGAGAAAAACTTCATATTTTAATTGCCAATAGTAACCACAAAAAAGCATTGGATTTTAAGCGCTTTTTGGAGGAAAAGGATGAAATTGAACAGGTTTATCTGGCAGAGGATGGATTAGAAGCTTGTCGGATGATCATGGAGAGAAAACCGGATATTGTACTGTTAGATGTAATTCTTCCGGAATTAGACGGTCTTGGTGTTTTAGAACGTATCAATACAGAATGGAAAGCGGAGTCACGTCCGGCTTTTATTTTTGTCACCTCTGTCAGTACGCAGGGACTGGTGGAATGTGCGATGAAGCTGGGGGCTTCTTATTTTGTGTTGCGGCCATTTTATCCAGATGGTATTTATCGCAGAATGCTACAGATTAAAAAGTGCAATTCTTCGATGCATAACCGGGTGGAAGTGAGAGCGAACCGCCGTGTGTCTCGTCCGTATACGATGCCTGCAGCTGCCGCAGCAGCAGTTTCAGATTTTCAAATGAAGACGGATCAGGATGAAAAACTGTAAGCGGATGTCACAAAAATTATAAGGGAACTTGGAATTCCGGCGCATATTAAAGGATATCAATATATTCGGGAAGGGATTATTATGGCGGTCAAGGATATGAATGTGCTGAATTATATTACAAAACTTCTATATCCGAGTATTGCAAAGAAATATAAGACCACATCAAGCAGTGTGGAGCGTGCAATTCGTCATGCCATCGAAGTTGCATTTAGCCGGGGACAGATTGAAGTTCTAGAAGAAATGTTCGGTTACACTGTGAATGCTGGGAAAGGAAAACCGACGAATTCTGAATTTATTGCACTGATTGCAGACAAGTTGCGCTTAGAATACAAGATTCAGGTATAAAATAGTAAGAAAATGGCGTAGAATCTCATAAAAGAGTTGAGGGGAAAAGGTAATTTATGCTATAATTAGTTAGAGAAACGTCAACTTTTTATGGGGGATAACGCTTATGAAAAAAATACTTTACGTCGCATCAGAATGCGTACCATTTATTAAAACAGGAGGTTTAGCCGATGTTGTCGGAACGCTTCCAAAGACATTTTCCAAAGACGAGGCAGATGTAAGAGTTGTAATTCCGAATTACATGTGCATGAAACCGGAATGGAAAGAGCAGATGAAGGATGTGACATATTTTTCCATGGATTTGTCATGGAGAAACCAGTACGTGGGCATTAAAGAACTGGTTTATGAAGGAATTACATTTTATTTTATTGACAATGAATATTATTTTGCAGGTCCGACTCCTTATAGTACCATGGAAGGAGATATTGAGAAGTTCTGTTATTTCAGTAAGGCAGCACTTTCTATTTTACCTGTACTTGATTTTAAGCCGGATATTATCCACTGCCATGACTGGCAGGCAGGCCTGCTTCCGGTTTATTTAAAAACAACATTTGCAGGCAATTCATTTTATGAGGACATCAAGACTGTCTTTACGATTCATAATCTCCAATTTCAGGGAATGACAGGAATTGACCGTCTAAAAGATTTATCCGGACTTCCGGCAGAAGTATTTACTGCGGACAAGCTTGAGTGTTATGGCGGCGGTAATATGTTAAAAGGCGGACTTACCTATGCAGATGAGATTACCACAGTCAGCGATACTTATGCAGGAGAGATTCAGATGCCTTATTATGGGGAGAAGTTAGATGGACTTCTTCGGGCAAGGAATAATCATCTTACCGGTATTGTGAATGGAATTGATTACAAGATTTATGATCCATCTGCAGACCCGGCACTTACAGCGACCTACTCTGTGGAAGATGTTTTTGAAAAGAAATCCATGAACAAGATGGCTCTTCAAAAAAAGACAGGACTTCCTGAGAAAAAAGATATGTTTGTGATTGGCATTATTTCCAGACTGACCGATCAGAAAGGTTTAGATTTGATCGATTATATTATGGATGATTTATGCAGGGATGATATTCAATTCGTTGTTTTGGGATCCGGTGATCCGAAGTATGAAAATATGTTCCGTTATTATGAACACAAATATCCGACAATCGTATCAGCCAATATCTGCTACGATGATACACTTTCCAAGATGATGTATGCGGGCTGTGATGCAATTCTCATGCCTTCCAGATTCGAACCCTGTGGTCTGTGCCAGCTGATGGCACTTCGCTATGGAACTGTTCCAATCGTAAGAGAAACGGGAGGTTTAAAAGATACGGTAGAACCTTTTAATGAATACGAGAATGATGGAACAGGATTTAGCTTTACGAATTACAATGCCCATGATATGCTTCATGTAATTGAATATG
Source organism: Lachnospiraceae bacterium (assembly GCA_030526985.1). Taxonomy (GTDB): domain Bacteria; phylum Bacillota; class Clostridia; order Lachnospirales; family Lachnospiraceae; genus SIG292. Next base: position 25,804 of record JAUNBT010000009.1, read on the forward strand.
CGAAAGAGGTATATTATGATCAGAAAGCGCAGTGGAATGGAATCGTTGAGCGTGGAATGAAGAAGGATTTCTCCTGGAAGCGTTCTGCCGGCATTTATATGGATCTTTATGAGAAAATGTTGACAATTGTGGAGGAAGAACCAGAAACGGAAGATATTACGGATGAGGTAGAAGAATAAAAAAAGGGCTGTGAAGATGAGTTTTCATTTTCACAGCCTTTTTTGTTGAATTCGGTTTTTATAATTCCTCGATTCCTGAAATGTCAGGTTCGGATACCATAGAATAATTTGTATGGTAGATCACAAATCCTGGCTTGGAGGCAGGAGGTTTTTTTAAGTTTTTCCGTCGAGTGTAATCAATCTCCACTTTAGGAGCATTTCGTCCCTTTGAGTAGAAAGCCGCTAATCTTCCGGCTTCCTCATAAGTGGAATCTGGAAGATCGTCTGCTGTTTCTAAGCGGACAATAACATGGGAACCGGCAATTCCTTTTGCATGAAACCACATGTCTTTTCCATTGGCAAATTTAAAGGACAGTTCATCATTTTGATAATTATTTTTCCCTACATACATATGGAAACCATCCGATGAAATATAATGGAGAGGTTTGCTTTTTGCGGGACGTCCATTTTTCCCTTTTTTGCTGCCGCGTCGTTTTAAATAACCGTATTCCATCAGTTCCTCTCGTATCTCAATCAGGTCGCTCTCTAGTGTGGCAATGTCAAGAGCAGTTAGAATGGATTCAAGATGCAGAAGCTGGGACTTGGTCTCTACCGTAAGCTCAGTTAAGGCTTCATAGGTTCGTTTTAATTTGTTATAGCGGGCGAAGAAATTTTTTGCATTCTCCATAGGGTCCAGATCTGGATTTAAAGGGATTGTAATCTCTTCATTATTATAATAGTTCGTACAGGTGAGAGATTTTGCCCCTTTTTCTATACTGTAACCGTAGGTATGGAGCATCTCACCGTATATCTTATATTTTTCCCGTTTTGTCGTATCCTTTAACTGTTTAAGCTGTAAATCATATTTTTTCTGGGTCCGTTCGAGTGCTGTCGTAATAATACGGCGAAGATCAGATGATTTTTGTCGGATGCGGGTTAAGGCTTCCTTTTCAGCATAATAAGCTTCTAAAACCTGGGAAATGGAATCAAAATCCTTTCGATCGGTTTCCTTTTCCGACTGTTCACAAACCTTGAGTGGGAAAGAGGAAAATTCCACAGGCTCCTTTTCTCTATAATAAATGCAGGGAGAAAATCTTCCGTCACAGACCAAAGAGGCAAGATCTGTTGTGACCTTATAAAGGGCAGTCATTTCCTCTTCAGAAAGAGAATCTGCAGTTTTATCTGGTGCGAGACCGGCATTGAAAAGTAATTCCCTTGCCATAACCGGGCTGATTCCCTGAAAAGAACTGTAGAGTGCCTTAGTAAGAGGAAGAGAGAACTGTGATATCCGGTTTTGAAACATTTCGAAACCACTTAACTCAGTAATGGAGATTTTGTCCTGAGCGGGCGGCAGGATATAGTTTCTTCCTGGAAGAACTTCTCTTACAGAACTAATCTGGGCAGAAATATGTTTGATACTGTCAATAATCCGTCCCTCATTGTCAATAAATATCAGGTTGCTGTGCTTTCCCATTAATTCGATGACTAATTTTTTGATACATAAGTCGCCTAACTCATCGGTATGTTCGATGGAAATCATAAGGATTCGTTCCATACCGGGCTGCTCAATCTTAAGTATTCTGCCATTTTGAATATACTTGCGAAGTAGCATGCAAAAATTAGGAGCAGTCATCGGGTTGCTCTTTTGCTTCCCGGTCAGATAAATGAGGGGAAGAGAAGCACTGGCTGATAAAAGCAGACGAAAATTCTGCCGTTTATTTTTGATTAAAAGGTGGATCTCGTCCTTCTCCGGCTGATAGATTTTGTTGATTCTGCCGTCGATGAGACAATCGGAGAGTTCTTGTTTTAAATTGCTGATTACAAATCCGTCAAATGCCATGATGTCTCCTTTCGTTTCTGGTGATAGTTTCTAGTGATAAAGCTTGTGGTTCTCATACCTGGGTTCGGTTGTAAGCAAAATTCCTAATTTTTTCATTGTTTTCACATCAACGTCTGATAAAATGACAGAAGCATGAACCTGTGCACCCTGCAGGATGGAAAGCATGGAAAGAGCTTTCTGTGCCAAGGAATCTCGCTGTGCACTGGTAGAAAGTGCAATCAATACTTCATCTGTATGAAGACGGGGATTGCGGCTTCCTAAATAGGAAGTTTTTAAATTCTGGATAGGCCGGATTGCATCCGGCGATATCAAATGCCGGTCATCGTCGATGTCTGCTAGTACTTTCAAAGCATTCAACAAAAGGGCAGCACAGGCACCGAGCAGGGGAGAGGTTTTTCCTGTGATTAAAGATCCGTCTGGAAGCTCCATAGCTGCAACTGGCAAAGGGTATTGCTCTGCCATATCATGTACTTTTTTTGCGGCAGGTCTGTCTGAGACAGAAACCTTTGCCTGTTCTAATAATAGTTGTAATTTATAAACGATGTCTGCACTTCCCATACCGCTTACATGGTCAGCGGCAGCTGTGTAATAGCGGCGGATAATTTCCTGTCTGGAAGCTTCCTGACATACTTCATCATCAAAAATACAGTTTCCTGCCATATTAACACCCATGTCCGTAGGTGATTTGTAAGGGCTCTCGCCATATATTTTTTCAAACATAGCATTCAAGACAGGAAAAATCTCCACATCCCGATTATAATTTACCGTTGTTTTTTGGTAGGCTTCTAAATGGAAAGGGTCAATCATATTAATATCATTGAGATCTGCTGTTGCAGCTTCATAAGCTAAATTGACCGGATGTTTGAGCGGAAGGTTCCAAATAGGAAAGGTTTCGAATTTGGCATAGCCGGCCCGAATGCCCCGTTTGTGTTCATGATAGAGCTGGGAGAGGCAGGTCGCCATCTTTCCACTTCCCGGTCCTGGTGCAGTAATTACAACAAGAGGCCGGGAAGTCTCAATGTAATCGTTTCTTCCATAACCCTGTTCACTGACAATCAATGGAATGTTTGTCGGGTATCCTTCAATCAGGTAATGGCGGTATACGGTAATGCCGGCTTTTTGAAGTCTCATCATGAATTGGTCTGCACTGGCCTGTCCGGCATACTGGGTAATCACTACACTGCCTACAAACAAATCCTTTTCCTGGAAAATGTCCATCAGCCGCAGCACATCCATATCATAAGTAATGCCTAAATCGCCGCGAATCTTATTCTTATCAATGTCAGAGGCACTAATTACAATCACAATCTCTGCCTGATCTTTTAACTGAAGAAGCATACGCAGCTTGCTGTCCGGTTCAAATCCAGGCAGAACCCGGGAAGCATGAAAGTCATCAAACAGCTTTCCACCGAACTCAAGATATAATTTGTTGTCAAAGTGACCAATTCTTTCCCTTATATGTTCCGATTGGAGGGATAAATATTTGTCATTATCAAATCCTTTTTTCATAAAAACTCCTTCTATTTTCTGAAAATTAAAAAATCTACTCCCGAAAAATGCAAAATACTTCACAAAGAAAAATGAAAATGGAGATTACCCCATAAAACAAAAGTATTTCAATTCGGAAACTTAATAATATACTTTATTTTAACATAAAATGAAGGATTAGACAACCAAAGATTCATCGTATATTTTGCACATGACATATGTAAAAAAATGGATTTTACTTTTAAAATAAATGTCCAGAATGACAATAATTTGACAAAACAGTAACGAAGTTTTGTGAAAATACTTGTAAAAAAGTATACATTATGATATATTATAATCGGGCAGGGATTTTTGAGTTTATTCTGTCTGAATAAAGAATATGGAGGGCATAACATGAGTAAAACAACGTTGTCAGCAAGAGAGAGAATTGAACATCTTCTTGATGGCGCAAGCTTTGTGGAGATCGGTGGACAGATGACAAGCCGTTCTACTGATTTTAATTTGAATCCACAAGAAACTCCAGGTGATGGTGTTATTACCGGATATGGAGTGATTGATGGCAATTTAGTTTATGTGTACAGCCAGGATGCCAAGGTACTTGGTGGTTCCATTGGGGAGATGCATGCCAGAAAGATAGCACATATCTATGATCTGGCTGTGAAAGTGGGAGCTCCGGTGATCGGTTTGATTGACTGTGCAGGCTTGCGGCTTCAGGAAGCTGCAGATGCATTGAATAGCTTTGGTGTATTATTTTCCAAGCAGGCATGTGCTTCGGGAATTATTCCACAGCTTACTGGAATTTTTGGAACCTGTGGTGGTGGAAGTGCACTGATTCCGACACTCACTGATTTTACAGTGATGGAGAAGGAGTCTGGAAGATTATTTGTCAATAGTCCGAATACATTAGATGGCAATGAGATTTCCAGATTAGATACAGCGAATGCTTCTTATCAGGAGACGAATAACAGCCAGATTGACATCGCAGTATCAGGAGAAGAGGAAGTAATTGCTAATTTAAGACAATTAATCACCGTTCTTCCGGCCTGTTATGATGATGATGCATCTTATGAGGAATGCAATGATGATTTGAATCGAATCATCCCTGAATTAGAGAATGCAGGTGCTGACTCAAGATCAATTTTCTCGTTGATATCAGATGATAATTTCTTCTTAGAATTAAAGAAAGAATATGCGAAAGAGATGATTACCGGATTTGCAAGATTGAACGGTGTTACAGTAGGTTGTGTGGGCAATCAGGCGGCCGAAAGCAGTGTCCTTACAACAAAAGGAGCGAATAAGGCAGCAGAATTTGTACGTTTTTGCGATGCTTTCCAGATTCCGGTACTGGTTGTTTCCAATGTAGATGGCTTTAAAGCAACAGTTCACGAGGAAAAGACAATTGCTAAGGCAGCAGCTAAGCTTACTTATGCCTTTGCAAGTGCAACAGTGCCGAAGGTTACTCTTATGACAGGAGACGCTTTTGGAACGGCATACATTGCGATGAATTCCAAATCCATTGGTGCGGATATTGTTTATGCATGGCCGCAGGCAAGAGTAGGTATGATGGATCCGGAACAGGCAGTACGGATTATGTATGCGGATGAGATTTCATCAGCAGAGAATAAGACAGAGCTGATTGCGCAAAAGACAGCTGAGTATAATGAACTTCAAAGCAGCGGCATGAGCGCAGCAAGAAGAGGATACATTGATGATATTATTGAACCGGATGCAACAAGAAAGCGTCTGATTGCAGCATTTGAGATGCTGTTTACTAAAAGAGAGGATCGTCCAGCTAAGAAACATGGAACGGTTTAGAATGGAGGTAAGAGATGAAACGTATTTTACTTATAATAAGTATGCTTACCTGCCTGTGCATGCTGGCGGCCTGCAGTGAGACAACAAGCACCGATTCCGCTTCCGACTCAGCAATAGACGAATCCAGTTATATTACCTACGGAGAACAATTGTTAAGCCAAATCGTAGCATTAGATGAGGCGACGATGGAGAGCTATATCAGTGGCGGACAGCTTTCAGAAGGTCTGGTGGCAGCGTTAGAATCCTGGCAGTCCATAAAGGATGAAGTGGGAGATTACCAGTCGGTGAAGAGTACGGATGTAACTGCTTCAGAGGATGCGGTGACAATCACGATGGAGACCAAGTTTTCAAAAAGAGACGGTACATTTACATTGACGATGGATTCAGAGGGGAATGTAACCGGAGGCTCTTTTGAGAGAGAATACTCAAAAAGCGAGATTGCAAAGAAAGCACTTTTGAATACTCTTTTGGGAATGGGAACTGTATTTGTTGTCCTGATTTTTATCTCCTTTATTATTAGTTTGTTTAAATATATTCCGGCAATTCAGGAGAAGTTTACAAAGAAACCAGAGGTCGTAAGTGAAGCACCGGCAGCGGCTCCGTCTGTGATACCGGCAGTGGAAGAGGATCTGATGGGAGATGAACAGCTTGTGGCGGTTATTACGGCAGCGGTATGCGCAGCAATGGCAAGTGAGAATACAGCAGTATCCAGAGATGGTCTTATTGTAAGGTCAATCAGAAGATCCAAAAAATAATCTTTAGTTCAGGAGGAATAGATATGAAAACATATAAAATTACGGTAAATGGAACCGCATATGATGTGGTAGTTGAAGAAGTGTCAGGAGGCGCGGCACCGGTCAGTACAGCAGCACCGGCTCCGGTAAAAGCAGCAGCACCCGCACCAGCTCCAAAGGCAGCAGGCGCAGGGAGTGTGAAGATTACCTCCCCAATGCCAGGTAAGATTCTTGCTGTAAAAGCGGCTGCAGGTGCAGCAGTAAAAAAAGGAGACGTGCTTATCGTACTAGAAGCAATGAAGATGGAAAATGAAATCGTTGCTCCACAGGACGGTGTAGTAGCAAGTGTTGACACATCTGAAGGTGCTTCCGTTGAGGCCGGGGATGTACTTGCTTCAATGAATTAGCAGGCAATTATGACCCGACAACAAATGGAGGTTTGAGATATGGATTATGTGGTTACTACATTGACGAATCTCGCTCAACAAACCGGATTTGCATTTTTGCAGCCAGGGAATCTGGCAATGATCCTTGTGGCCCTGTTCTTTTTATATTTGGCCATAGCAAAAGGATATGAGCCATTACTTTTAGTGCCGATTTCTTTCGGCATGCTGCTTGTAAATATGTATCCCGATATCATGAGCGATACAGGTCTTTTGCATTATTTTTATTTACTGGACGAATGGAGCATACTTCCTTCTCTGATATTCCTTGGAGTAGGTGCTTTGACGGATTTTGGCCCACTGATTGCCAATCCGGCCAGTTTCCTTTTGGGAGCGGCAGCCCAGTTTGGAATTTTTACAGCCTATATTCTTGCTATGCTTATGGGCTTTAGTGACAAGGCGGCAGCGGCGATTTCTATTATCGGAGGCGCCGATGGTCCTACCTCTATTTTCCTTGCCGGAAAGTTAGGGCAGACTGGATTGATGGGACCAATTGCGGTGGCAGCCTATTCTTATATGTCACTTGTTCCGATTATTCAGCCGCCGATTATGAAGTTATTTACAACAGAGGAAGAACGAAAAATCAAGATGGCACAGCTTCGCCCTGTGTCTAAATTAGAGAGAATTCTATTCCCGATTATTGTTACAATTGTAGTTGTTATGATTCTGCCTACAACAGCACCATTGGTTGGTATGCTGATGCTCGGTAATTTGTTCCGTGAGTGTGGCGTGGTAAAACAGCTTTCCGACACAGCGTCCAATGCACTTATGTATATCGTTGTTATCCTTCTTGGTACATCGGTAGGTGCTACAACAAGTGCAGAGGCATTTCTTACATGGGATACCATTAAGATTGTTATCCTTGGTCTTGCTGCATTTGCCATTGGAACGACAGCCGGGGTATTGTTTGGCAAATTGATGTGTAAGGTGACAGGCGGCAAAGTGAATCCATTGATTGGTTCTGCAGGCGTATCTGCCGTTCCGATGGCAGCCCGTGTATCCCAGAAGGTGGGAGCGGAAGCGGATCCAAGCAACTTCCTGTTAATGCATGCCATGGGACCAAATGTAGCTGGTGTTATTGGTACAGCCGTAGCGGCCGGTACCTTTATGGCGATTTTTGGAGTTGTATAAAATTAAGAGAACAGACCATGTAATAAGATGTATTTTGTAAAATAGAATATTTAGGAGGTCATAGGAATGGCAGATCAAATAAAGAAACCGATTAAGATAACGGAAACTGTCCTGCGTGATGCCCATCAGTCCCTGATTGCGACCAGAATGACCACAGAGCAGATGCTTCCGATTATCGATAAGATGGATAAAGTCGGTTATCACTCTGTAGAATGCTGGGGCGGTGCAACATTTGATGCTTCACTGCGTTTTTTGAAAGAAGATCCGTGGGAGAGACTTAGAAAGTTAAAAGCCGGATTTAAGAATACAAAACTTCAGATGCTTTTTCGTGGACAGAACATTTTAGGATATCGTCATTATGCAGATGATGTAGTAGAGTATTTTGTTCAAAAATCCATTGCAAATGGAATTGATATTATCCGTATTTTCGATTGCTTGAACGATATCCGTAACTTAGAGACGGCAGTAAAAGCAGCGAATAAAGAGGGAGCTCATGCTCAGGTGGCACTTTCCTATACATTAGGAGATGCCTATACTTTAGATTATTGGAAGAATATCGCTAAGAATATTGAAGATATGGGAGCAAATTCAATCTGTATCAAAGATATGGCTGGTCTTTTAGTTCCGTTTGAGGCCACACGTCTGATTACGGCATTGAAAGAATCCACCAATCTTCCGATTCAACTTCACACCCATTATACCAGTGGCGTTGCTTCCATGACATACATGAAAGCAATTGAAGCAGGAGTGGATGTGATCGATACAGCCATGTCACCGTTTGCTTTAGGAACAAGTCAGCCGGCGACAGAGGTAATGGCAGAGACTTTTAAGGGGACAGAATATGACCCTGGTTTTGATCAGAACCTTTTGGCAGAAATTGCAGATTATTTCCGTCCAATTCAGGAGGATGCGTTAGCAACCGGACTTTTGAATCCAAAGGTTATGGGTGTCAATATCAAGACACTTTTATATCAGGTTCCAGGTGGAATGCTTTCCAATCTGGTGTCCCAGTTAAAAGAGCAGCATGCGGAAGATAAGTACTACGATGTATTAAAAGAGATTCCAAGAGTAAGAAAAGACTTTGGGGAACCTCCTCTTGTAACGCCATCCAGCCAAATTGTCGGAACACAGGCAGTACTCAACGTTGTTGCAGGGGAAAGATATAAGATGATAACAAAAGAATCCAAAGCGTTGCTAAGCGGCGAGTATGGTCAGACAGTAAAACCTTTCAATCCGGAAGTGCAAAAAAAGGCAATTGGAGACAAAAAGGCGATTACCTGCCGCCCTGCAGATTTACTTGAGCCAGAACTGGACAAAATCGAAAAAGAGATGGCACAGTGGAAAGAACAGGATGAGGATGTATTATCCTATGCCTTGTTCCCACAGGTCGCAACTGAATTTTTCAAATATCGTGCTGCTCAGAAGAACAAGATTGATCCGACAGCAGCGGATGAAAAGAGCAAAGCTTATCCAGTGTAGTATAAGATTGCGTTACGATTTTAAGAAAGATTTTTTAGTGTAGTAAAGTATCAATTTTGATACAGCGAACATGCGAAATAGTAAGTTGAAATAAAAAACAGCAGCGGTGGATGGTAATTTTGTCCGCCGCTGCTGTTTGATATATTCGAAAACGCCTTGAGAAAAGTGAAGGAAGCAAAAAATGCTCCTGCAAATTCACCTTGAAATGCAGGGATAGTTATGATAGGATTAGCATAGTATTACACAATTAAAAAAAGAGGGAAATTATGCTGGAACAGATGAGTTTGCTTCAAAGAATGGAAGCAAAAAAGAAAGATTTTAGTAAAGGCCAGAGAAGACTGGCTGCATATATTATGGAAGACTATGGGAGAGCATCTGTGCTGACGGCACAGAAGCTCGGAGAAGAAGCAGGTGTCAGTGAATCAACCGTTGTCCGATTTGCCTATCAATTAGAATATGATGGGTATCCGGAGCTTCAGAAAGCGTTACGGGTTCTTGTTAAGACGAAGTCAACTTCTGTTGACCGTCTGAATTTAATTGCAAAATTAAGTGAGAGGGAGGATCTTTTAACTTCCATCCTTCAAAAGGATGCGGAAAGAATCCGAACTTCACTGAATCTTCTTGAGTCAGATCAGTTTGATCGGGCTGTGGATATGTTGGATCATGCGGACTGTATTTATATTCTTGGAACGAAGAGTTCCAGTTTTCTTGCCGGATTGTTGGGATATTATTTGAATATTTTTATGGATCATGTAAGAGTAATTGAATCCAATAATGTTTTAGATACGATGGAGCAGCTTAATCCAATTCAGGAGGGAGATGTATTTATCGGTGTCAGTTTTCCAAGATATTCCAAGAGGACTCTGCAGGCATTTGATTTTGCAAGAAGGCAGGGAGCAAGTACCATTGCCATATCGGACCATCCGAGGGCTCCTCTTATGACCTATGCGGATTGTAAGCTTTCCGTTAAAAGCGATGTAGTTGGAATCGTGGATTCTTTAGTGGCTGCCCAGAGCCTGATTAATGCATTGATTATTGCTTTGTCGATTAAGCGCAAGGATGATGTGGAAAGACGATTGAATAAACTGGAGAAATTGTGGAATGAATACGATGTCTATGAGAACAATGATGAGATGTAAAGATCAGATGGAATCAGGGCAGGAAAGAGAGCAGAAGACAGTATGCACAGAGTAATTGTAGCAGGAGGAGGAGCAGCCGGAATGATGGCGGCCATATGGGCGGCAAAAAAGGGCAGCCATGTTATTCTCCTTGAGAAGAATGAAAAGCTGGGAAAGAAGCTTTTTATTACGGGAAAAGGAAGATGTAATCTGACAAATGGCTGTGAAGTCGAGGAGCTTTTCCCCAAAGTGGTATCCAACCATAAGTTTTTATACAGTGGATTTTATAGTTTTTCGAATCAGGATGTGATTGATTTTTTTGAGGAATTGGGACTTCCATTAAAAAAGGAGAGAGGTGAGAGGATTTTTCCGGTATCCGATCATTCCTCCGACGTCATCAGAGTTTTGTCGGAAGAATTAAAACGCCAGAAGGTTACAGTGAAGCTAAACAGCTGCATTGATAAAATTCAGATAAAAGAAAATCAGTTTCAAAAGGTGCTACTAAAAGACGGACAGACCATAGAGGCAGACAGCTTAATTGTGGCGACAGGAGGACTTTCTTATCCTTCAACAGGTTCCACAGGAGATGGCTTTCAATGGGCAAAAAAAGCCGGTCATAGGATTACAGATCTTTCTCCTTCCCTTGTACCGATTCATATAAAAGAAGACTGGTGCAAACAAATGATGGGCCTTTCCTTAAAAAATGTCGGTTTTACTGCCATGGTCGGAAAGAAAAAGGTGTATGAGGATTTTGGGGAACTTTTGTTCACTCATTTTGGAGTCAGTGGGCCGCTGGCATTAAGTTTCAGTGCCTATGCAGGAAAATATTTGGGTAAGGATCTAAAAATAATTCTGGATTTAAAGCCTGCCATGACAAAGGAACAGCTCGATCAGAGGATTTTGAGAGATTTTCATGAAAAAATAAAAAAACAATTTAAAAATTCTTTGGATGATTTGTTGCCAAAAAAAATGATTCCTATTATAATAGAAATTAGTGCAATACCGCCGGACAAAAAAATAAATGAGATTACGAAAGAAGAGAGGTATCGTCTTGTGGAACTTTTGAAGAGGTTGCCGTTTACGGTGACTGGTCTCGGTGACTGGAAGGAGGCTGTCATTACAAAAGGTGGAGTTTCTGTAAAAGAGGTCGATCCTGGGACGATGGAATCGAAACTGGTAAAGGGACTTTATTTTGCCGGAGAGGTATTGGATTTGGATGCTTTAACAGGAGGGTATAATCTGCAGATTGCATGGTCAACCGCATATCTTGCAGGCCAGAATGCTTAAGGAATCCCCGGGACGGTTATACCGGCCGGACTAAAATTAACGGAGGAACGTAGATGTATAGTATTGCGATTGACGGCCCGGCAGGGGCAGGAAAAAGCACCATTGCAAAAACGATTGCAAAGAAGTTAGGTTTTGTGTATGTGGACACAGGTGCCATGTACCGCGCGATTGCCCTTTATTTTTTAAGGAAGGGTGTGGACGGAAAGGATAAGGAGAAAATTGCAGAGCTTTGTCCAGATATTCAAGTTACGATTGAATATATAGACGGAGAACAGCAGGTCTTCTTAAACGGTGAGAACGTAAGCCACCTGATACGGACAGAGGAAGTGGGAACGATGGCTTCTTTAACAGCGGCACAGCCTGCTGTGAGGGAGGCACTATTACAGCTTCAAAGAGATATGGCAAAGAATGCCGATATTCTTATGGACGGCCGGGACATTGGAACGAATGTATTGCCGAATGCGGATTTAAAGATTTATCTGACCGCTTCTGTAACAGTGAGAGCAAAGAGGCGTTTTGATGAATTGAAAGCGAAGGGTGTGGAATGCGTCTTAGCTGAGATTGAACAAGACATTGAAGAGAGGGATCATCAGGATATGACCAGAGAGATTGCACCGCTTAAGCAGGCGGAAGATGCAGTTTTAGTAGATTCTTCGGATATGACTATTGAAGAAGTGGCGGATGCTGTGATTGGTGCATTTTACCGGGTGAAAGAAGAGGCAGCAAAATAGATGGAGATCAGATTAGCGAAAACAGCAGGATTTTGTTTCGGAGTAAAAAGAGCAGTGGATACGGTGTATTCCCATGTGGGAACCGATCATCTTTATACCTATGGCCCCATTATCCACAATGAAGAAGTGGTGGAAGATTTGAGGCAGAAGGGAGTGGAAGTGATTCCGGATAAGGAAGCACTGAAGAAGCTCTCTGAGGGAACTGTGATTATCCGATCCCATGGCGTCACAAAAGAGATTTGCGATCTCATAGAAGAAAGAGGATTGACCTTAATCGATGCAACTTGTCCTTTCGTTAAAAAAATTCACCGGATTGTTCAGCAGGAAAGTGAAGCGGGAAGACAGATCATAATTATTGGAAATGACAACCATCCCGAGGTGGAAGGCATCAAAGGCTGGTGTGTTTTGGTTCCGATTGTGATTGAAACAATGGAAGAAGCGGAGAATTTTTCTGTTTCTGACATTAAAAAGTTAAGTATTGTCTCCCAGACGACATTTAATTACAATAAATTTAAAGATTTAGTTGAAATTCTCGAAAAAAAAGGTTATGATATAAATGTTTTTAATACGATCTGTAATGCAACCGAAGAAAGACAAGTAGAAGCAAAGGCAATTGCTAAAGATGTGGATGCCATGATAGTCATTGGAGGGAAGCATAGTTCGAACACACAAAAGCTATATGAAATTAGTAAAAACGAATGCAGCAATACTTTCTTCATTCAGACCCTTGCTGATCTGGATAAGACGCAGCTTTTGGGAGCAAAGCGGATAGGCATTACTGCAGGGGCTTCAACCCCAAATAAAATTATCAAGGAGGTTCATATTAGCATGTCAGAAAAAAGTTTTGAACAATTATTAGAGGAAAGTTTGGTGACCATCAGAAACGGTGAAGTTGTTTCTGGAACTATCATCGATGTAAAGGAAGATGAGATCATCTTAAATATAGGTTACAAAGCTGACGGTATCATCTCAAGAAACGAATATTCCAACACACCAAACCTCGATTTAAGAGAAGAAGTAAAAGTTGGAGATACAATGGAAGCGAAAGTATTAAAAGTGAACGATGGCGAAGGCCAGGTTCTCCTTACCTATAAGAGACTTGCTGCAGAAAAAGGCAACAAGAGATTAGAAGAAGCTTTCAACAACAAAGAAGTATTAACAGCAAAGGTAGAGCAGGTATTAGATGGTGGATTAAGTGTTTCTGTTGAGGGAACCAGAGTATTCATTCCTGCAAGCCTTGTATCCGATACTTATGAGAAAAACCTGGGCAAATATGCAGACCAGGAGATTAACTTCGTAATCAGCGAGTTCAATCCGAGAAAGAGAAGAATCATCGGTGACCGCAAGCAGTTATTAGTAGCTGAGAAGTTAGAGAAACAGAAAGAGTTATTTGCTAAGATTTCCGTAGGAATGGAGATCGAAGGTGTTGTTAAGAATGTAACAGATTTTGGTGCATTTATTGATTTAGGCGGAGCAGATGGTCTTCTTCATATTTCCGAGATGTCCTGGGGACGTGTTGAGAATCCGAAGAAAGTATTTACTGTTGGACAGGAAGTGAAAGTCTTAATCAAAGACATTCAGGGTGAGAAGATTGCCTTAAGTCTTAAATTCCCAGAGACAAATCCATGGCTTCATGCAGATGAAAAGTATGCAGTGGGCAATGTAGTAGAGGGAAGAGTAGCAAGAATGACAGACTTTGGTGCATTTGTTGAACTTGAGACAGGTGTGGACGCACTTCTTCATGTATCTCAGATTGCCAGAGAACACATCGACAAACCATCTGATGTATTAAAAGTTGGTCAGGAGATTACAGCGAAGGTTGTAGACTTTAGAAAAGATGAGAAGAAGATCAGCTTAAGTGTAAAAGCTCTCCTGAATGAAGAAGCAAAAGAAGAAGCAGACGCTGAATAATTAATAATTTCACATAAGATAAGAGAGTGAATAAAGGTGTTCCAATCAGGCAGCTGTTTTGGAACACCTTTTCTATGTATTCATCCACTATTGTAAAATGGGTAAACGATTAGAAAGGAGAAAAACATGGGAAGAACAAAAGTATGGATTACAGGTGCCAAGGGGAAACTTGGAAGTACAATTGCAAAGCAGATTGACTATTTGGAATATGTTGTCCTGACATCGGATCAGGACGTGGATATTACAAATCAGGAGGATGTGATTTCCTACGTGGAAGTGAGCCGCCCGGATGTTGTAATTAATTGTGCCGGACTAAGTGATGAGGAGCTTTGTATGAAAAATCCGGCTGAGGCCTATAAAGTGAATGCCTTAGGTGTAAGAAATCTGGCGGCTGCTACGAGAAAGATAGGAGCGAAGCTGATTCAGATTTCTACAGACGATGTTTTCAGTGGAGATATAACCGGTGGACTGACAGAATTTGATCTTACCGGGCCAATTACAGTTTATGGAAAGTCAAAACTGGCTGGTGAAAATTTTGTACGGGAGTTAAATCCGAGACATTTGATTGTTCGAAGTTCCTGGGTATATGGGGGAAGTAAAACAGATTTCGTGGAATATATTCTTGGAAAAGCCGCAAAAGAAAAAACAATCTATGTGCCGAATGATCAGATCAGCAGTCCAACCAGTGCGAAAGCATTGGCAGATTTTATTTTAAAGATCCTTCATACAAAGGAATATGGAGTGTATCATGCCGCATGTGAGGGCTCTTGTACCAGATATGAATTTGCAAGAACCATATTGGAATATGCCGGGATTGATTCTATTACGGTGGAGCCTTCCTTTACCGATAAGAACATTATTAAACCAAAATGCACATTGCTTCATAATTTAATGATGGAAATTACTGGAATTTACAAGATGCCTTATTGGAAAGACGCCTTATCAGAATATCTGAAAGAGCGAAATTAAACATACAAAGAAAGGAGTTTATGTAAATGGAGAAAGAAAAGAAAAAACTAGGATTGACAACGAAGATTTTTATCTCCCTGTTCTTAGGAGCAATTGTGGGAATTATTCTCTATTATGTCCCCTCAAATACAATTCGTGATACAGTGTTGATTGATGGCGTATTTTATGTAATTGGACAGGGCTTTTTAAGATTGATGCAGATGCTGGTTGTACCATTGGTATTCTGTTCCCTGATTTGCGGAAGTTCTGCAATGGGCGATACAAAAACAATGGGAAAGGTCGGAATCAAAACGATTGTATTTTATTTGTGTACCACTGCTTTAGCAGTCGCAGTTGCACTTACAGTAGGAATTCTTTTTAAACCGGGAATCGGACTGGATACAGGTGCAATTCAGGCAGAGGAAGTTTCCATTGCAGAGAGTACAAGCTTTACGGATACACTGTTGAATATTATCCCAAAGAATCCGATACAGGCTCTTGCAGAGGGAAATATGCTTCAGATTATTGTATTTGCCCTGATTATTGGTATTATTCTTGCTAAATTAGGAGAGAAAGCGGAGGTTGTATCTAATTTTTTTGCACAGTTTAATGACATTATGATGGAAATGACGAACATGGTTATGTCAGTGGCACCGGTCGGTGTGTTTTGTCTGATTTCGAGAACCTTTGCAGAAATCGGTTTTTCCGGATTTAGACCTATGGCAAAATATATGCTCTGTGTTCTGGGTGCCCTGCTGATTCACTGCTTTGTATGTTATTCCGGATTGCTGGCAGTATTTACCCGGTTAAATCCGTATAGATTTATCAGAAAATACTTGCCTGTTATGAGTTTTGCATTCTCTACTGCAACTTCGAATGCGACGATTCCTATGGCGATTGAGACCTTAGAAGAGAAAATTGGTGTGTCCAAGAAGATTTCTTCCTTTACTATTCCTCTTGGGGCAACAATCAATATGGATGGTACAGCGATTATGCAGGGCGTAGCGGTCTGCTTTGCAGCTCAGGCTTATGGAATGGCACTGACTCCGGGAGATTATGTTACGGTTATAGC
>JAUNBT010000160.1 GCA_030526985.1 Lachnospiraceae bacterium
AATCGAGGCTCTTTCTGAAATTGCGGCGGCAACCTCAAAGGTACTGAGAGATGGACATCAGACTGTAATAAGAAGTGAGGAATTAGTGCCGGGGGATATTATTCTTTTAGAGGCAGGAGATGCCGTGCCGGCAGACGCAAGATTGATTGAATGCGCCAGTTTAAAAATTGAGGAAGCGGCACTGACAGGAGAATCTGTCCCGGTACAAAAAGAAGAGAAGGTTCTTTTTACAGGAAATGAGAAGGATGTACCTTTAGGAGACCGTTCCAATATGGTTTATATGGGAAGTACGGTTGTTTACGGAAGAGGAAAAGCTGTTGTTGTGGCAACGGGTATGAATACAGAGATGGGAAAAATCGCCGATGCCCTTACCAAAGCGGAAAATAATGAGACACCTCTTCAGATTAAGTTAAATCAGCTGAGTAAGATTTTAAGTGTTTTAGTCCTTGGAATTTGTGTGGTTATTTTTGCAATAGATGTGTTCCGTTCCTATCCCAATATTACCGGGGAAGGGCTTTTAGATACCTTTATGGTGGCGGTAAGTCTTGCTGTTGCAGCAATTCCAGAAGGATTGGCAGCAGTCGTGACCATTGTCCTCTCCATCGGTGTTACCAATATGTCAAAAAGAAATGCAGTAATAAGAAGGCTTACCGCAGTGGAGACTTTAGGATGTGCCCAGATTATCTGCTCTGACAAGACGGGAACTCTTACCCAGAATAAAATGACGGTGGTTGAACATTTTGGGAAAGAGGAAGCTTTGCTTGCAAAAGCGATGGCCCTTTGTAACGATGCCCAGTTAGATGAGAAAAAAGAGGCGGTAGGGGAGCCGACAGAGTCCGCTCTTGTCAATTATGCTTATAAAATTGGAGAGGATAAGGAAGTATTAAAAAGGAAATATGAAAGAGTGAAGGAAGCACCCTTTGATTCTGTGCGAAAGATGATGTCCACGGTTCATAAAAATCCGGAAGGAGGATTGATTCAATTTACGAAAGGGGCTCCGGATGAGGTATTAAAGGTCTGTTCCACTTTCTATGAAAATGGAAAGGAAATGCCGCTTACAAAAGAAAAACGGGAAGAAATTCTAGAGGCCAACCAGCAGATGGCTGATCAGGCTCTTCGGGTATTATGTGCGGCTATGCGAATCTGGAAGGAAGAACCGCAAAAGGAGGAAGCCTCTTATCTGGAACAGGAGCTCTGTTTTATTGGTCTTACCGGAATGATCGATCCGGTTCGTCCGGAGGTAGTCGGTGCGATTTCAAAATGCCGAGAGGCGGGAATTCGGCCCATCATGATTACTGGAGATCACAAAGATACAGCAGCTGCCATTGCTATGGAGCTTGGAATTATTTCAAAGAAGGATGAGGCAATTACAGGTGCCCAGCTAGACGAACTATCTGATGAACAGTTAGAACAGAGAATCGAAGATATTTCTGTCTATGCCAGAGTACAGCCGGAACATAAGGTAAGAATCGTAAATACATGGAGAAAAAAAGGCAGAATTACGGCAATGACCGGTGACGGCGTCAATGATGCTCCATCTATAAAAAGTGCGGACATCGGTGTCGGCATGGGAATCACAGGTACGGACGTAACAAAAAATGTGGCGGACATGGTACTTACCGATGATAATTTTGCAACGATAGTCTCTGCTGTGGAGGAAGGACGGCGGATTTATGACAATATTAGAAAATCCATTCAGTTTTTATTATCCTCCAATTTGTCCGAGGTATTTTCCATCTTTTTTGCCACGATACTGGGATTTACCATATTAAAACCGGTTCATCTTTTGTGGATTAATCTGATTACAGATTGTTTTCCAGCACTTGCTCTTGGAATGGAAGAGGCGGAACCGGACAGTATGAAAAAAGAACCTAGAGATGCAAAAGACGGAATTTTTGCAGGAGGAATGGGTGCGGATGTGGTATTCCAGGGAATCCTTGTCACAATTCTTACATTGAGTGCCTATTTTATCGGCCATTATGTGGAATCCGGGGTCTGGGAAATCGTAAACAGCAAAGATGGAATGACAATGGCATTTTTGACGTTATCCATGACAGAGATTTTCCATTCCTTTAATATGCGCTCTAGAAGGAACTCTATCTTTAAAATGAAGAAGCAAAATGTTTTCCTGTGGGGTGCTATGATTCTGTCTCTCTTGGCAACTACTTTAGTAATTTATGTACCATTTTTGGCAAATGCGTTTGAATTTGAGCATATTTCTCTGGGTGAGTATGGAATTGCTCTTTTCCTCTCCTTTTTAATTATACCGATGATAGAACTGGTAAAATGGATACAGAGAAAGAGAAGTCATTAAAAAACCTTGCAAGTTGTTGTACCCTTTGTTAAAATAGAAAAGAATATGGTAACTGCCCTGAGCTTGACTCTGAACAGTTACAGAATATGACGGAAAAGAGGAAAGCGATGATTATTTTAGATAAGACACTCAGCGAAAAGACAGAGAATATTTATAATGAGATTGCGGGAAAACTGAATGCGCCTGTATCAATTTCAAAGATGGATACAGCGAATCCGGAAGAAGCAGCAAAACCTTGTTATTACGATGGTAGAAGTAAGGAATATGTGATTAAGTTAGATACGGAGTTAGAGGCGGATTTGTTTGAGAATGCGTTGATCCGTAATATGATTTACTGTCTTCAGATGGCGGAAGGTTCCCCAATGCTAGAGCCGAATCCGAATGATTATGATGCGGTTAATGTGGCAGCGATGATTAATTCTGTTATTTTAGATATTAACTTAGAGATGCGTCTGAAAGGGTATGAAGTATCCTTAGATGAGATTGATAATATGAGAATGGGCGATTTATTTATGTTCCTTCGAAGCGATATGTCGGAGACGAACCGGGATTTGTATAATAAGATGGCTTCTTTGCAGGTCGTACTCCTTTATTATACGGCAGAGAAGAAAGAGAACGTAGAACAGATTATGGAGACCTTTGAGCTGTCTGACCCGGTATTATATGAGTACATCGCCAAATGTATTGACATCATTGACAAATATGGCTGTGACACTGCCCGTGGACAGATGCGCTGTATGAGAAAAATCGCATTGGCGATGGATATGAAAGATAAGATGAAGATTTTCTATGAGGAAAAGGCTACTTTGATTTAGATGACAGCAAACAGGTAAGATGGAAACAGACAGGAGTAATGTGAAGGTGCAGGACTCCTGTTTTGTGATTTTGAATCATTTCCATAAGGAGCAGACAATGACAATTAGAGATTATTTAAAAGACTTTGTATTGATTATGGATGGAGCGATGGGAACTTACTATGATCTTTTGTATCATGGGGAGGAATTGATGGCTGAGGAAGCGAATCTGACCCATCCGGAGCGGATTTTAAATATTCATAAGGAATATATAAAAAAAGGAGCAAAGCTGATTCGAACGAATACCTTTGCCCTAAACAAACCGACTCTTATCCAGATGAATCAAAGAGGTCTTGAGACAGAAGAATATATAAAAAAGAATTTATCTGAAGCGGTAAGACTTGCAAAGGAAGCGGTTAGAGACAGCAAAGAAGAAGTGTTTATTGGAGCGGATATCGGTCCGATCGCAGAAAGAGAAGAGGACGGGGAGGAGGATGCAGAGTATCGACGTTTAGTCGACCTTTTTATAGAAGAAGGAATTGATATCTTTGTGTTGGAAACCTTTCCGGATACAGCTTCTGTAAAACGGATTGCCTCCTATATTAAAGAAAAGAAACCGGATGCTTTTGTGATTGGACAGTTTGCCGTAAATCCTACCGGCTATTCCCAGATGGGACATAGTGTGAAAAGGCTGATGGCAGAAGCCGGAAGAATGGAGGAACTAGACTGCTGCGGCTTAAATTGTGGAATTGGTGTTGCCCATATGTCCCGGTTTTTTAAACAGACGGATCTTCCGGCAGGAAAATATATATCTGCACTGCCAAATTGCGGATATCCTCATGTGGTCAGGGGCAGAACAATTTATTCTGACAGTGCCTCCTATTATGGGGAGAGGATGGAGCAGATTGTTTTGCTTGGCACAAACATTGTCGGTGGCTGCTGCGGTACAACTCCGGCTTATATTGAAGAATTATCCCGCCGCTTTTTCGAATGCAGACCGGTAAAGAGAAAAGAAAATAAGAATATTTATGCTCAGAGCCGGGAAAAAAGATATCCATTTCCATTTATAGAAAAGATGGAGAGGGGAGAGAAAACGGTCGTTGTAGAATTAGATCCTCCTTTTGATGAAGATAATACAAAATTGATGGAGGGAGCTTTTTATTTAAAGGAAAAAGGAATTGATGCGGTTACGATTGCCGATTCGCCGATGGCAAGGTCGAGAGCAGATTCTTTTTTGGTGGCTTCCAAGCTGATTCGGGATGTGGGAATTTCGGTGATTCCCCATGTTACTTGCCGGGACAGAAACCGGATTGGCTTAAGATCGACCATACTTGGCGGTTATTTGAATGATATCCGCAATGTTCTTGTGGTAACCGGAGATCCGGTGGACCGGGCGGAACGGGATATTACAAAAAGTGTATTTGATTTTAACTCGATTCGCCTGATGGAGTTTATTGAGGGCATGAACGGGGAACATTTTGAGAAAGAACCAATCTGTATCGGAGGTGCCCTGAATCAAAATGCGTCCTCTCTTACAGCGGTGGCAGCAAGAATGGAAAAGAAAAAACAGGCAGGTGCCTCATTCTTTTTGACCCAGCCGATTTATGACGAGGAGGGGGCGAGGAGAATCCGCCAGCTAAAAGAGCAGGTGGATACAAAGATTCTTTGTGGTATTATGCCTTTAGTAAGTTATCGAAATGCGTCATTTATTCAAAATGAGATGCCGGGTATTTACGTGCCGGATGAGATTGTGTCCTGCTATCACCCGGATATGTCTAAAGAAGAGGCAGAGGATACGGCAGTCCGGATTTCTGTTGATATCATGAAAATGTTAGAAGAGATTGCGGACGGATACTATTTTATGACACCATTTAATAGAGTGAGATTAATTGGAAGAATTATAGAGGAAGGCAACAGGATAAAGAAAAGCGATGACAAGAGATAAATTATATGAGTTATTAGAAAAAAAGGTGTTAATTACAGACGGTGCGACGGGAAGTTTTCTTCAAAAAGCCGGAATGCCCACAGGTGTGTGTCCGGAACAGTGGATTTTAGAAAACCCGGATGTGCTGATTGGTCTGCAAAAAGAATATGTAAAGGCAGGCAGCGATATTATCTATGCTCCCACCTTTACGAGTAACCGGATTAAGTTAGATGAATTTGGATTGGCAGACCAGACAGTAAGAATGAATCAGGAGCTTGTCGCACTGTCTAAACAGGCGGCAGAGGGAAAAGCCTATGTGGCAGCTGATATGACAATGACTGGGAAAAGCCTAAAGCCTTTGGGAGAACTTTCATTAGAAGAATTAATTGATGTTTATAAGGAACAGGCGGCAGCCCTTGTTGAGGCCGGAGTAGACATGTTTGTTGTGGAGACCATGATGAGTCTTGCGGAAGCGAGAGCGGCGGTCATTGCCATCAAAGAGACCTGCTGCCTCCCGGTTATCGTCAGTATGTCATTTGAAGAAGATGGGAAAACTTTATATGGTACATCCCCTGCCTGTGCGGCGGTTGTACTTGGAAGCATTGGGGCAGATGTCGTCGGTGTCAATTGTTCGACCGGTCCCAAAGAGATGATTCAAATTGTAAAGGAGATGAAGGAATATGCTTCCATCCCCATTATTGCAAAACCAAATGCCGGACTTCCAGAACTAGAAGATGGAAAAACCGTTTATAAGATGAAACCGGAAGAGTTTGTTTCCTATATACCGGAGTTGATTCAGACGGGTGCCAATCTTTTAGGAGGATGCTGCGGAACAGACCCTGATTTTATTGAGAAAATAAAGGAGACTGCCAAACAGTTTACCCCTGTTTCCTGGAAAGAGGAGAAGATTCCCTGTCTTGCCTCAGAGCGAAAAATCCAGCCAATTGATTTGAATGGCCCATTCCTTTTAATTGGGGAGAGAATGAATCCGACGGGAAAAAAGGCACTTCAGGCAGAACTTCGGGAAGGATCTCTAAAACTATTGTTATCCATGGCAGAGGAACAGGAAGAAAAGGGTGCGAAAATATTAGATCTGAATGTGGGTATGAATGGAATTGACGAGAAGGAGACGATGTTAAAAGCCATTGAGGAATTAGGACTTACTACATCACTGCCTCTTTGCATCGATACCAGTCATGTTTCCATTATGGAAGCTGCTCTGCGGGCCTATCCGGGAAGAGCGTTGATTAATTCTGTCTCTCTTGAAAAAGAAAAGATAGAAAAAGCACTGCCAATTATGAAAAAATATGGGGCGATGTTTATCATTCTTCCTCTTTCGGATGAAGGACTTCCAAAGAATGCCGAAGAGAAAAAACAGATTATTAAAACCATTATGGAAAAGGCAGCTAAGCTCGATATTCCAAAAAATCATATGATTGTGGACGGATTAGTGGCGACAGTCGGGGCACAGCCGGAAGCTGCCCTTGAGACTTTAGAAACCATTCGTTACTGTAAAGAAGAGTTAAAACTTCCGTCTATGGCAGGACTGTCCAACATTTCCTTTGGACTTCCAGATAGAATGAAAATCAATGGAGCCTTTTTAGCAATGGCGATGGAGAGAGGAATGACCCTTGCAATCGCAAATCCGAACAGCCAGATGCTTTTAGACGCCATGTATGCTTCCGCACTCTTGCTTCATAAACCAGGATCCGATTTAGATTATATTAAACACTGTCAGTCCCAGACAGTGCCTGTCTTAAAGGCAGCCGAGACCAGTACAAAAATGGAGTCCAAAAAGGAAGGCCAGACAGCAGACAAGGGAAATGTCTCTTTAGAGAGCGAAGTTTTTAAAAGCGTCGTTTCCGGAGACCGGGCTGGCATTTTAGAAGAAGTAAAAAAAGAATTGGAAAGAGGAACAAAACCGGGTAGTATCATCAATGACCAGCTGATTCCTGGAATTAATAAGGTCGGAGAATTATTTGATAAGAAAATGTATTTCCTGCCCCAGTTGATTTCTAGTGCCGAGGCCATGAAGAAAGCAATCGAATATTTAGAGCCGATGCTATCGGTAGATTCAAAACAGGAGATGGCTGTCGTTGTAATAGCAACGGTGGAAGGGGATGTTCACGATATCGGAAAAAATCTGGTAACACTGATGTTCAAAAACTATGGATACCGTGTCATAGATTTAGGAAAGAATGTTCCAAAAGAAGATATTGTTGACACTGCAGTAAAAGAAAATGCTGCAATTATTGCACTTTCCGCCCTTATGACAACAACGATGATGGAGATGAAGCATGTCATTGAATATAAGAAGGAGAAGGGCTGCCCGGCTAAAGTAATTATCGGTGGTGCAGTGACGACCCAAAGCTTTGCCGATGAAATTGGAGCAGATGGCTATTCGGAAGATGCGGCAGCAGCAGTGAAGCTGGTAGAAAGATTGCTAAAATAAGGAGCAAAATACCTATGAGAATCGATTGTGTCATCCCGACCTATCGGCCGGATGAAAAATTAACCGCCTGCTTAAAACAGCTGAGCAGACAGACTGTTAAACCAGAAAAAATTATTATAATGAATACAGAGGAGAACCTGTTTCAGGTTCCGATTCCAGAGGAATTGAAAGGTGTTGAGATTCATCATATAAAAAAAGCAGAGTTTGACCATGGTGCCACAAGGGATTTGGGCCTTTGGTATACGGATGCTGATATTGTGCTTTTTCTTACGCAGGATGCAGTTCCGGCAAATGACC
>JAUNBT010000161.1 GCA_030526985.1 Lachnospiraceae bacterium
GATATAGAAAAAAGTACAAATGATAATGAAGGTGATTATTATCATTTTATTGGTGAAGAAGAAAGGGAAAACGTTGAGGATGGACAAATTATGTCCAGAAAATCATACAGTAAGGGGGACTTGGTTTATACTAAAACATCACAAGCCGGAGTATTGTATCAAGAAAAGGCGTATTTTGATTCAAAAACAAAACAGTCGAAGAAATTTATTCGTTATTTAACTGATGCATGGGCTAAAGCAAGCTCATATACATATAAAAAGTCTGTTTCTGTTGGAGTCACAGTGGATTTATCAGGAGAGAAAAGTTTTGCAAAAAAAGTAATTGCGAAATTAGGACTGGCAGTAAGTGCAAGTAAAAGTTTCGAAATAGGAATTAGTATTCCTGCTGATAAAACGAAATATAGCAAGTTATCCTTGTTAAACGATCAGTATAAAGTTATTTATAAACATAAATATTATGAAGGTGATAAACTAACCAAAACAAC
This sequence comes from Lachnospiraceae bacterium, assembly GCA_030526985.1. Taxonomy (GTDB): domain Bacteria; phylum Bacillota; class Clostridia; order Lachnospirales; family Lachnospiraceae; genus SIG292. Next base: position 486 of record JAUNBT010000161.1, read on the forward strand.
GAAAGTTACTGCTTACTCTCCAACAAAAGATTTTTATTTAACACCTAGATATCAATAAAATGAAAAAATTTTATTTATTATTAGTCGCTTGTATTTTTGCATTCATTCTATTTTATATTGGAATGTCAAATGGAAATAAGGATGGATTTATCGAAATGGAGAGTTACATTGGAGGAGAAGAGGGAGAGCAATTTGATTTTTGTTTAAACTATTTTTGTAAGGGAAGACCAATGGAAGGCAAGACGATAAAATCGATTCAATTTCCAGAATGCGAAAAGATGAAGAATACATTTTCGATGGAGTACGTGAGCAGACAAAAATGGTATGGAATATATGCTGTGACATTGTCGGTCATTTTCCCTGAAACAGGGACATATTCTGTTAAAAAGATTGTGATTCAGTATGAGGATAACACTACAAAGGAATATGATGTCGGGTCCATCTTTTTCGATATAGATGAGAAAAACAACCAAGATGACTGGATTGATACTTGGAGTTCTCCCGCTGCGTCTTCGAATAAAGAAGAATTCACATTTGATTATAAGCTAAAGAATGCTTCTGTGAAAATTAAGAAGATAATTTACGGAGAAAATGAGATTCTAGAAGACAGCGATGGAATATCTCCTAACAGTGCTATCGAGCTTACCGGTGATGCCCCTATTAAAATAATACGTCCTAAAATTATAGTTGAATATAAGGGAGAGGAGCAGACCTACTATGGTATGCCATGTAATTGTGGTGCATTAGATGTAGATAGTTCGGTTTTGCCTTAATCCAAATATCCTATTAGCGGGTAGGCAGCTGCTTTTGCAGCTGCCTATTTGAATATAATGGCGACTTTTTATTATTTTGTGCAAGGGGTTTCAACTATCCTCATCACGAATGTCGATATGGCTTCATGTCCATATTTGTGTCATCAATAATGTAATGTGGCCGCCGTTTTACTTCGTAGTAAATGCGCCCGATATATTCGCCCAGTACTCCGATACAAAATAGCTGGGTGCCGCCAATCAGCAGGACGGCGGTGATTGTGGTAAAGTATCCTGGGGTATCTACTCCATAGAAGAGATAGCTTACAAGCAGGTACAGAATGTAGGCGAGGCTGAATAGAATCAGCACGGTCCCGACATAAAAACAGATTCGGAGTGGTTTGTTGTTGAAAGAAATGATTCCTTCGATGCCATAGTGGAGCAGGCTTCGAACGGACCATTTGGTTTCTCCGGCGGCTCGTTCAGAGTTCTCCATCTCTACGACTTTGGTCCGAAAACCGATCCAGGAAAACAGGCCCTTGGAAAAGCGGTTGTATTCTGTAAGAGAGAGCAGAGCAGATGCTGCATTCCGGCTTAAAAGGCGGAAGTCGCCGATCCCATCGTCTAATTTTACATCAATTAAAGAATTGACAATCTTATAATAAAGCTTTGCCAAAGCAGTTTTTCGTTTTGCGTCGCCGGTACGGTTCCGTTTGGTGACGACCTGGTCATATCCTTCTTCATAGTAGGAAATCAGGGTGGGAATCAGCTTTGGTGGATGCTGCATATCTGCATCCATAATGACAACACATTCACCGGAAGAATATTCTAATCCGGCCAGCATGGCACTTTCCTTGCCGAAATTGCGGCTGAAGGAGATGTAATGGGAGCAGGGATCATTTTCACATAGTTCTTTTAAAATAGAAAGAGTATTATCCCGGCTTCCATCATTTATAAAGATTAACTGATAGTCATAATTATGTTCTTTTGCGTCTTTTCCCAAAACATCGTGGAGTGCCTGGTGAGTGATTGCAAGGACACTCTCCTCATTATAACAGGGAATAATTACGGATAAATACAAAATAGATGCTCCTTTCTTTAGAAACCTTTTTTTCATTATAGCCCAGAGAAGTGGAAGGTGTCAATTTAACTTGTATTTTCCTCTGTCAGGTGTCATAATAAGAGGAGAAATACGATCATAAAATGCGGGGAGATTAAGATGAGAAAAAACATCGCTTTTTACATTTCAAATCATGGATTTGGCCATGCTTCCAGGAATATTCCCATTATAAAAACATTGTTAAAGTTAGAAGATGAAATCTGTATTTACATAAAGACAGCCGGTAATCAGCTTTCATTTATGCGGCAGCATATCGGGGAAGATGAGAGGCTTATTTATTGTGAGCAGGAGACGGATGTAGGATTGATTCTAAAAGAAGGAACCCTTTTGGTTGACCAGAAACGATTGGAAATGGAAATCAGAGAATATGTCGCCAAGTGGGATGAATTAGAACAGCAGGAGGAAGGCTTTTTTAAGGAAAAACAGATTGGACTTGTGGTGGCAGATATTTGTCCGTGGGCATTAGAGGCGGCAGATCATGCGAGAATTAAGAGTCTGTTGATTACCAATTTTACCTGGGTAGAAATCTATCAGGAATACTTACCAGAGGAATTGTGGGATGCTTATTTAAGGTGTTATGAGATGGCTTCGAAGGTGTTAATCTACGATGTCCATCAGCCTCCACTTTTAGAATATAATCCAGAGTATGAGCTGGTATCTTTAGTCTGCCGGGAATTTTGTCAGGAAAAGGTGGAAGAAATCCAGAAAGTCTACAAAAAACCGCTAGTCTATGTCAGTGTAGGAATGTCTGCTGATTTGGAGGAGGAGATTGATGTGGGCGGTCTTCCGTATCATTTTATTGTGACACCAGGACTAAAAGTGCGGGGAGAAAATGTGACAAATCTTCCTCCCAATACAAAAGATGCACAAAATTATGTGGCAGCGTGTACTTATGTGATTTCAAAAGCGGGATGGAGTACTGTGGCAGAAATTTTACTCTCCAATAAAAAAGCGGCTCTTTTAAAAAGGGATACCGTAGCGGAAGACAGGATAACGATAGAGACTTTAAAAAACCGGGAACAGTGCATTGAGATAGAAACAAAGGAGCTGTTCCATATGGATAAAATATTAGAAAAACTGGAGCAATTTCATTTTTCTTATGAGCATGAATATCATAATGACGATTATGAAATAGCGAAGAAAATACTATTTGCCTATCCGGAGAGGAGAAGGAGAGTAAGATGAAAGAGACAGGAAAACAACTAAAATGTCCGAATTGCGGTGGGCCTTTAGAATTCGATCCGGTAAGTCAGAAAATGAAGTGTTCTTACTGCGATACCCTGGTGGATGTGAAAGAAAGTGAAGGCACCGATGAGGAAAAAGCGGCTGTTTTTCAAGGCGCAGAGAAAACTACAAGGGAAAATGCAGAGAATACTGGTGAAGACACTACAGGAGAGATGCGGGTAATCACCTGTAAAAATTGTGGAGCGGAACTAGTAACAGATGAATTCACAACGGCATCTTTTTGTACATACTGTGGAAGCCCGTCTATTGTTGAGAGCCGGGTTACTGGGGAGAAAATGCCGGATTTCGTTATTCCGTTTCAGATTGATAAGAAAAAGGCGCTGGAAGAATATCGTAAATGGACAAAAAAGGGTCTCTTAACACCGAATGTATTTCGAAGTGAGGCGGTGATGGAAAAGATTACGGGAATTTATGTTCCATTTTGGCTTTACGACTATAATGCAGACCTTCATGCAGAGGGAGAGTGTGTCAGAACCCGTTTTACATCGGACTCACAAAATGACTATACGCACAGAGATTATTTTTATGTGTGCAGAGATATCGAAGCTCGTTTTGAAAAAGTCCCTGCCGATGCTTCCGAGAAAATGGAAGACAGCATGATGGACAAATTAGAGCCATTTGACTATGAGAAATTAAAACCGTTTAAGATGGATTATTTATCTGGTTATCTTTCAGAGCGGTATAATATGGCGGCGGCTGCCTTAGAGGAGAGAGTCGGCGGCCGGGTGGAAGAATATATGGAAGAGATTCTGGCCGGGGAAGTCTCTGGTTATAGTGAGAAACATCTAAAGAAAAATGTGCAAGACCAGGTGGCAAAGGAGTATTATGCACTTCTTCCAGTGTGGCTGTTAAATTACCGTTACCGAGGCAAGGTTTACAGCTTTGCCATGAATGGCCAGTCTGGAAAAATCGTTGCCGATCTTCCGGTCAGTGCAATCAAAACAGCGGGGGTATTTTTAGTATCCTTTGTGGTGATGTATCTGATTACAATGATCATTGGAGGGCTGATCTTATGAGAAAAAAGAGAGAATTAAAAAAATGCAGTCTGAAGGGACTTTTGTTATCCGGACTGCTTGCAGCATTTTTTCTTTGCAGTGCATTTACCTATCAGGAAGAGAAACAGCGGATTTATGATAACGCAGATCTTTTGACAGATGCCGAAGAAATGGAATTAGAGGATATTTATAAAGAATACAGTTTGTAAGATGAGATGGACTATGTTCTTTTAACTACAGATTTTACGGACGGTTTAGAATCAAGAGAATATGCAAAAGATTTTTATCAGTCAGAAGGCTTTGGATACAATGAAGAAAACGGAGACGGCAACCTGTTGTTGATTGATATGGGAAACCGTCATATCGAGATGATTACAAAAGGAACCGGAGTGGATTTTATCCGGGATGAAGAAGTGGAAGCGGTACTTGACGAAGTGACACCTGAGGTCAGCGATGGAAATTATGCAGAGGCAGCAAGGGTGTACGCTTCCAAGACCCATGATGTTTTTGTGACAGATTCGGCTTCGGGAGAATCTGTCATGCACTATCTCATTTATGCAGTAATTGCACTTGTAGCAGCCGGCCTGATTACCTTTACTATTGCAAAATCAAATCGTGCACAGATGACAGCAGGCTATGGTACTTATGGAAAAGAAATTAAAGTGAACCCGAAAACCCGCAAGGATCGTTTTATAAGAACAATCACTACCGCTACACCGAAGCCGAAGAAACAGGATTCCGACGGAGGCGGCGGTTCTATGGACAGCAGTGGATTCGGAGGAGGAGGAAGAGATTTCTAATGAAAATGACAAAAGACAAAATCAGAACGAAAAAATGGACAGGAAATATTTTAAGGACACTATGTGCTGGAGCAATTCTTATGCTTTCCCTTTTTGTGTGTCCAACAAAAGCCAAGGCAGCATCAGACCCGGTATGGAGCCTGGATAACACGACAGGAACTCTTACTATTACGGGAACAGGAGAGGTCGTAGATAAGGATGATCTTACGGCAGAACAGGAGCTTTACGATGTCAAAAAAATTGTATTTTCTGAGGGAATTACAACGATAGGCGACACTGCTTTTTGCCGCTATGATAATCTGGAAACAGTAGTTTTGCCAAGCACTCTCACCGAGATTAAAAGATATGGCTTTGTGTACTGTGAAAAGTTAACGAATGTAGAGATACCATCGAACGTAAAAAGAATTGGAACCTATGCTTTTTATGGTTCTAGTATACCGGAAGTGACACTTCCGTCAGGACTAACCTATCTGGGTGCGGATGCATTTTCGGAGAGTACAGTGGTAAAAAATCGTCCGGAAAAGCTTACTCTGATGGACGATGGTTCTTACCAATATGTTATGAATCTCGCTGTGACAGCGGAGGAATCTTATACAAAAGCCTACGAAGTATTGGATTTAGTAAATAAAGAAAGAGCGGCTGCGGGCCGTGCCGCCTTGGTAATGGATAAAGATTTGTTAGAGACGGCAATGTTAAGAGCGGCAGAGTGCTCCCTTACCTTTACTCATAACCGGCCGACAGGAGACAGCTGTTTTTCTGCCTGTGAAAAAATGTTTGGCGAAAATATTGCCTACGGTGCAGGTTCTGCTTCCGGTGTTATGAATATGTGGATGAATTCTTCAGGTCACAGGTCCAATATTTTAGGCAGCAGTTATGTGAGCATCGGAATTGGCTGTGTGTCTACAGACGCAGGGATTTACTGGGTACAGTGCTTCGGAATTGAGGATATCAATCCGGTAACAAAGAGCAGTTGTAAAGACCGGACGATTACCCAGAATATAAAAGGCTCTCTTGACAGCGGTCTGCTCACCGTCGGACTTACAGCGAAAAAGAAAAGTATCACAGTTGGGGATACCACTTCCGTGGTCTATGACTGTGGTTATACTACCATCCTTCCTCAGAGTCTGGTATATGAGAGCAGTGATCCTTCTGTCTGCACGATTAACACAAGTGGAACTGTTACCGCTTTAAAAGAAGGAACGTCCACGATTAAAGTATATCCGACGAATTACCCGGAAGGGGCAAAGACGGTAAAGATTACGGTGAAAGCCGTATCATCCGCTTCCAGTAAAAGTATTGCCAAAGCAAAAGTGACATATACAAAGAGCGTTGCCTACAATGGAAAGAATCGATCTTCTTTGAAAAAGGTAGTGTTAGGAAGTAAAACATTAAAGAAAAATACGGATTATACAGTGTCCTATAGTAATAACAAGAATCCAGGAAAAGCTTCCTTTACGATTACAGGAAAAGGAAAATATAAAGGAACAATAAAAAGGACCTTTACTATCGTGCCGGCAACTCGCCAGTGGAAACAGGTAAGAAGTACAAAGGCGAAAACACTGACTCTTTCCTGGAATGGAACCAATGTAGATACGACGACGTATCAGATTCAGATTGCGTCAAAATCTACTATGAAAAAGACAAAGACCTACAAGATTGCAGGAGATCAGAATACTTATACAGTAGAAAAATTAAAATCCAAAAAAACATATTATGTCCGCATCCGCAGCTACAAGCGGGTATCCGGTAAGAATTATTATGGAAAATGGAGTAAAGTGAAGAAGGTTAAGATAAAATAAGGCTGAAGGCTGTGAAAAATGAGGGGTATCATTTTTCGCAGCCTTCTTTTTTATGCTCTAGAAATAAATCAAAGATTTAAAAGTTTTGAAATTTCTGAAAAGTTGATAAGCAAATCTTCATAGATATTCACTTTGATAACAGAGTCAAAAGAATATTGAACATTCAGGATATCGCTCTCAAAAAAGTTCACAGTTACCGTTTTACGTCGGGGATCTACAATCCAATATTCTCGAACTCCATAGTTTTGGTAATAATAGAGTTTGCGGATATAATCATCGGATGGGTTGCTGGGAGATACGATCTCGATAATGAAATCAGGTGCTCCATTACATCTTTTCTCATCCAGCTTATCTTTATCACAGATAACCATGATATCTGGCTGAACGACGGTGAGAGGATTGTCTGAAAGTTTCACATCAAATGGGGCACTGAATATACTGCAAAACCCATTTTTACTAAGAATATAATTGTTTATTACGGTGGAGAGCTGCATAGATAGAGATTGATGTATCTGTGACGGACTGGCTATATCATAAACGATACCATCAAAAATCTCCACTCTTTC
>JAUNBT010000162.1 GCA_030526985.1 Lachnospiraceae bacterium
CCATGGGAGCCGGAAAAAAAGCAGCAAAAGCCATCGATGAGAAGCTTTCTGCAAAATAATTTTTCGAGAAGATGGATGTTGATGTCGTGTTTTTTCGCAAAAATAGATATAGAAGTGATGATAATTTTGGAGAGACTGGAAATTTCAGTCTCTTCAATTTTTATAAAACGGATACTCAGAATCCATTTTACGTTTTTTATATGGCAAAGGCGTAATTCTATCCGCATTCAAACAAAAAATTGACTGAATAATCAAGAAAAATTCATTAAATTTTTTCTTTTTTCTTGAAATGGTTCATTGACAAGTATGTTTTTATTTGCTAATATAATTTTCTAACAACAAAACAAAAGTTAAATCTGAAAGCGAGGAAATAGAATGGGAACAATTATTGGTGAAGGAATTACTTTTGATGATGTATTATTAGTACCGGCATATTCAGAGGTAATCCCGAATCAGGTAAACTTATCTACTAGATTGACAAACAAGATTGATTTGAACATTCCGTTTATGAGTGCGAGCATGGATACCGTTACAGAACATAGAATGGCAATTGCGATGGCACGTCAGGGTGGAATCGGTATTATTCATAAGAATATGTCCATTGAAGCACAGGCAGAAGAAGTAGATAAAGTAAAGCGTTCAGAGAATGGCGTTATTACAGATCCTTTCTACTTATCTCCAGAACATACTATTAAAGATGCGGATGATTTGATGGCTAAGTTTCGCATTTCCGGTGTTCCAATTACAGAGAATGGTAAGTTAGTTGGCATCATCACGAATCGTGATTTAAAATTTGAGACAGATTTTAGTAAGAAGATCAAGGAATCCATGACATCCGAAGGACTGGTGACAGCAAGAGAAGGAATCAGCTTAGAGGAAGCAAAGCAGATTTTAAGCCGCTCCAGAAAAGAAAAACTTCCTATCGTAGATGAGAATTTTAATTTAAAAGGTTTAATTACAATTAAAGATATTGAGAAAAATATTAAGTATCCAGATTCAGCAAAAGATTCTCAGGGACGTCTGCTCTGTGGCGCAGCTGTTGGCGCAACACCGGATATTTTAGTGAGAGTGGATGAGCTTGTGAAAGCGCATGTAGATTGTATTGTTGTGGACACAGCACATGGTCATTCCGCTAATGTAATTAAGACATTCCAGTTAGTAAAGGAAAAATATCCTGATTTACAGGTCATTGCAGGAAATGTTGCAACGGCCTCAGCAACAAAAGCGCTGATTGACAGTGGTGTGGATGCAGTCAAGGTTGGTATTGGACCTGGTTCTATTTGTACAACCCGTGTGGTTGCCGGAATCGGTGTTCCTCAGATTACAGCAGTTATGGATTGTTTTGAAGAAGCAGACAAATACAACATCCCAATCATTGCAGATGGTGGAATCAAGTATTCTGGTGATGTGACAAAGGCGATTGCAGCAGGAGCGAATGTGGTTATGCTTGGAAGTATTTTAGCAGGCTGCGATGAGAGTCCGGGAAGCTTCGAATTATATCAGGGAAGAAAATATAAAGTATACCGTGGTATGGGATCTTTGGCAGCTATGGAATGTGGAAGCAAAGACCGTTATTTCCAGGAAGGAGCTAAAAAATTAGTACCGGAAGGTGTAGAAGGACGTGTTGCATATAAAGGAACCGTGGAAGATACTATTTTCCAGATGGTAGGAGGACTTCGTTCCGGTATGGGATATTGTGGTGCTCCAACAATTGAAGATCTTAAGAGAAAGGCTCAGTTTGTCAAGATTTCAGCTGCTGCATTAAAAGAGAGCCATCCTCATGATATTCATATTACGAAAGAGGCGCCTAACTATAGTGTCGAATAGACGAAGAAGAGGGCATTACCGGTTAAATAAAAAGATGATTGTGCCAGGCTGTCTACTGACAGTTCTGGCATTTCTTTTACTGGGGCAGACAAGCTTGTTTTCCAAGGAGCCTGTGGTTAGTGAAAGTATTGAGACTATGGGAAGAGTAGAAATTACAGAAGATTTTCTGACACCGAATGCTTATTCCCGGCCGCAGATTGAACTGAAACAAGTAAAAGGGATTGTCATCCATTATGTGGGGAATGCGAATTCAACCGCAAAAGAAAATCGGGACTATTTTGAGAGCCTGAAAGAAAATCACGAGCGAAAAGCCAGCAGCCACTATATCATTGGCCTGGAGGGAGAAATTATACAGTGTATTCCATTGACGGAAATTGCCTATGCGTCTAATGAGCGGAATAAGGACACAATTTCCATTGAGACCTGCCACCCGAATGAAGATGGGTCTTATAATCAGGAAACCTATGATTCATTAGTGAAATTAACTGGGGAGTTGTGTGTCACATATGGTTTGTCATCGGATGATGTAATCCGCCATTACGATGTGACTGGAAAATTATGTCCGCTTTATTTTGTGGAAAATGAAGACAAATGGGATGAATTCCGGCAGGATGTGGAAGACTATATAATAGAAAAGAAAGAATAGAAGTTACATATAGAAAGAAGAGAGAGTTCTGTTTGAAAACGGAGATTCTCTCTTCTTTTTTTTGTAAATCGTTTTTTCGAAATGTATTTTGCGTATCTTTATTATCTATATCCAAAAGCCATATCCAAAAACAGAACAAATGTTTGACTATAGACAAACGTTGTGCTATACTAAAAACAGAACATATATTCGGGAGGCGAATGAGATGAACTGTGAACTGACAGATACTATAAGAGATAAATTGGAGATATTGGCCGATGCAGCGAAGTATGATGTGGCCTGTACTTCGTCAGGCTCTGGACGGGCTGGGAAGGGAGGAATGACAGGGAATACATTTTTGGGAGGAATCTGTCACAGCTTTGCAAAAGATGGAAGATGCATCTCACTGCTTAAGATTTTATTGTCCAATGATTGCATTTATGACTGTGCATACTGTGTGAACCGTTCTTCGAATGATGTTCGCAGGGCTTCTTTTACACCGCAGGAGATTTGTCATCTGACAATGGGATTTTATCGCCGCAATTATATAGAAGGATTATTTTTAAGTTCAGCAGTGATTCGAAACCCGGATGATACTATGGAGCTGATTTATCAGACGATTCGAAAACTTCGACAGGAATATCATTTTAATGGATATATTCATGTGAAGGCAATTCCGGGAGCTTCTCCTGAACTGATTCAGAAGACGGGATTTCTTGCAGACAGGATGAGTGTGAATCTGGAATTGCCCACAAGTCAGAGCTTGCAGCAGTTAGCACCAGCAAAGACCAGAAAGAAGATTTTGACCCCGATGCGTCAAGTGCAGGAGGGAATACGAGCGAATAAGAATGACTTAATTCTTTATAGGAATGCACCGGAATTTGTCCCTGCCGGCCAGAGTACACAGGTGATTGTAGGAGCTACGCCGGACAGTGATTATGAGATTATAAGAGTCTCTCAGGCATTGTATGATAGATTCTCATTAAAAAGAGTGTTTTATTCTGCCTACGTCGCTGTGAATGAAGATAAGAAGCTTCCAGCGATTGGAATGCAGACACCACTTCTCAGGGAACATCGGTTATACCAGGCAGATTGGCTGCTTCGGTTCTATGGATTTCGGGCAGAGGAACTTCTGTCAGAGAAGACGCCGAATTTTAATGTGTTGTTTGATCCAAAGTGTAATTGGGCACTTCACCATATGGAGTTTTTTCCGATAGAGGTGAATCGGGCGTCGTATTATGACCTGCTCCGTGTGCCGGGGATTGGGACAGTTAGTGCAAGAAGAATTGTGAGAGCCCGCAGAATGGGAGCCCTTTCTTTTGAGAATTTGAGAAAATTAGGAGTGGTACTAAAAAGAGCGGTCTATTTTATCCTGTGTGGAGGAAAACAGATGTACCCGTTTCCAATGACGGAGGATTATATTGCAAGGAATCTTTTAGATGTGGGAGAGAGACTGCCGGAACAGATAAAGGAGAGTGCAGGGAGCTTCCGCCAGCTGAGTCTGTTTGATGATTTTCATATGGAGATTCCAGTAAAAGAAGAAGAGAGATCCGGAAGAATATTAGGACAGCTTTAAAGGAGGAGAATAAGATGGGACAAGGAGAAGAGAAACCGATTCGGGTGTATTTGTGTAAAGATAGCCTGGAAGGGATTCTGTCAGCAGTATATATGGCATATATGAGCAGATATGGTCATCCGTGGATACGAATTGCGGAGGGAGAGAATAGGAACTATGAGTTATTCTGTCAGTATGAAACGGTAGAGACGGACTTGTCCCATGCGGTTTCTGTAGCAGAGTCGGTTAAGACAAAGATATCCTATGACGCATGGCATATTCTGAGTCAGGCGGCATTACATGAGAGACAGGGGAAAGCACAGGACATCTATCGTTTTCTAAATTATGGATATGTGATGGGAGGAAAGGTGATTGACTTTCTAAAATGTGATCCGGTAAGAAGAGTAGTCTATGACAGCAAGACTGTGGCACGGGAAAAGGACAGGCTGATGGGATTTGTCCGTTTTTCCCAGCTAAAAGATGGGAGTCTGTTTGGAAGAATCGCGCCGAAGCATAATCAGATTCCTCTGTTAGCCAGACATTTTGCAGACCGTTTTCCAGAAGAAAGATGGATTCTTTATGATGAAAGAAGAAAGTTAGCGGCTGTGCACGTGCCCGAGAAAGGATTTTATCTTCTACATAGAGAGATTAGGCGAGAAGAAACAGAATCGAATTATTCTGCGGAAGAGATTCAGATGAAGAACTGGTGGAATTCTTTCTTTGATGCCATTGGCATCGATGCCAGAGAGAATAGAAAACTCCAGCAGCAGATGATGCCTCTTTATTACCAAAAATATATGCATCCTTTTGAAACATCAAAAAAATAAGGGACTGGGGAAGCAAAAAAGTGCAGGAATACTTGGCTAAAATACAGGACAAAAAGATAGGAAGATGTTATAATAATAAAAATGCAAGGAAAACTTACTACGGAGGAGGTAGTTGTGTTGAGAGCGGATAAAGTGACAGGGGTATTTTTCAGTCCTACGGGAAATACGGCTAAAGTAGTCAGTGAGATTGGACGTACTTTAGCGGGTGATACATATAGAGAGCTTGATTGGACAAAGCCGGACAATCGGGGACAGAAGAGACATTTTAAAGCAGACGAAGTTGTCATTATCGGCGTTCCTGTATATAGGGGCCGGGTGCCGGAGCTTGCAGCAAAGGAGATCGAAGAACTCTCCGGAGAAGAGACACCAGCGGTTATTCTTGTTACTTATGGCAACCGGATGATAGAGGATGCCATGTTGGAACTGAAAGATTTGATGGAGCAGCAGGGATTTTTGCCTTTTGCCTGTGCCTCTTTTTCCGGACAGCATTCTTTTAATAAAGAGATAAGTTATAATCGACCGGATGAGAAAGACCTTCGAATCGCCAGAGAATTTGCCGGTCAGATTGAGAGAAAGCTTGAAAGTTTTGATAAAGAGAAGGTTGGATTTGTTGTTCCGGGTAATAGACCATATAAAAAGGTAGGGCCGATGAGTGCCATGCCTTTCTATCCCCAGACAGATATGAAGTGCATTTATTGTATGCTCTGCAGTAAGTACTGTCCGGCAGAGGCATTTAGCTTCTCGAATCCGAAGGATATAGATCCGAATAAGTGTATCCGTTGTACTGCCTGTATCCGGGTATGTCCGGTTCAGGCAAAATCCATGACCCCGGATACTTTTGATTCCTTTGTAAAAAAGATTACGACCCCATCCGTACTGCGTCGGAAGGAGCCATGGTTTTTTGTATAGCATTCTTAAGCGGTGTTTTTTGATTAACGTTCTTTTTTGTGCATATATTTTCGTTTGGTAGCAAGTCCGCCCCGGATGTGGCGTTCGGATTTGTTTGTATCGAGAATTTTGTTTACCGCCCCAGACAATTCAAGATTGATTTGTGGCAGACGTTCTCGCAGATCTTTATGTACAGTAGACTTTGATATTCCGAACTTTTTGGCGGTGGAACGGACCGTGGAATTGTTTTCAATCGTGTAGTGGGCAATGGATAAAATCCTTTCTTCGATATATGGTTTCATAGGATACTCTCCAATTAATTTTGTACAGTCTATGCTTGTTTGGCATGTCCTATGAATTGAATTTGAAAAAAGAATTGACAACAGGTTGATACGTTGCTATAATAAAGCAATAATAAACCGCAGAAAATCTATGAGCAAAAGTAGTACAGTTTTTGGAACATTACAGAGAGTCGGCCGTGCTGAGAACCGATATGGAAAGAGAGCTGGAATGGATTTGTGAGATGCTAGGTGAACTGTTTGTAAGAGAACATAGTAGCTGATGCCGTATCCTTACGTTACAAAGGTATGATATCGAAGAGATTCCGTATCAGATAGAGGCAGTCGAGAGTTATTTTTGGAGGACATAAGTATATGTTCTTTGGATTTGATTTATTAAGATTGTGAATATGGGTGGCACCACGAGTAGATTCGTCCCTGACTATGATAATGAATAGTCAGGGATTCTTTTTTTGCGTAGAAATGAAAAGGAGACAAAGAGATGAAACGAATAGGACGTGCTTACAGTAAAACAGTAAGTATTATAAATGAAACTGCCGTACAGATTTATGACAGCTTTGTTGGAAAGAAGGAAGGCTTCCTTTTAGAAAGCTATGATAAGAATAATGGAAGATATGTATTTATGGGGAAGGAGCCGGAAGAGAAAATCACTTCCACTAAAACAGGAATTGAGATTGTCCGTAAGGATAAAACGGTGATTCGCTATGAGGGAAATCCTATTGATTTGTTAAAGATATATTATAGTGATTTCGAGATACGTAAGGATGATGGAGAACTGGCTTTTACCGGCGGTTTGGTAGGTGCTTTGGGTTATGATTTTGTCCGGTATAAGGAGAAGCTTCCAGATGAGAATCCGGATGAGATTGGAGTAGATACGATTCAGCTTATGCTTGTGACAGAATTTATAACAATCGATCATCTCGCCGAGACAATGACAGCTGTTGTGATTGAGGAAGATAATCAGAGTGGAAGGAAGCGGGGAGAAGAAAGATGCCGTCAGCTGATCGAGGAAGCATTTTCTAATATTAAGCCGATGGTAAAAAGAGGAAGCCACGATGGCATTATCGTAAAAAAATCGGATTCTCTTAGTCAATACTGTGATAAGGTAAACAAAATAAAAGAATATATCCGGGAGGGACATATTTTCCAGACAGTACTTTCCCAGAGATGGACGATAGAGACAAAACAGGATGGATTTGAACTGTATAAAGAACTTAGAGATTTAAATCCGTCCCCCTATCTTTATTATTTTAATTACGGAAGCTTTGAGATTATCGGAAGCTCTCCAGAGATGATAGTCCAGTATAAAAATGATAAAGTGACGACTTGTCCAATCGCCGGAACGAGACCGAGAGGGAAGACAGAGGAAGAGGACAAAAGACTGCAGGATGAGTTGTTAAATGATCCGAAGGAAATTGCAGAGCATGTCATGTTAGTGGATCTTGCCAGAAATGATATGGGAAGAATTTCAGAATTCGGGACAGTAAAAGTGACTGATTTTAAAAAGGTTCAAAATTATTCTCACGTCATGCATATGGTAAGTTTTGTAGAAGGCAGGAAAAAAGGAGAATATCATCCGTTTGATTTAGTCAATGCATTTTTGCCTGCCGGAACACTCAGCGGGGCCCCGAAAATTCGTGCAATGGAAATTATCGATGAATTGGAGGATGTAAGAAGA
>JAUNBT010000163.1:0-7213 GCA_030526985.1 Lachnospiraceae bacterium
ATAAACTGGCCAGGTTCACATTTTCTGGCAACATATGGAGCATGAATCTCCATCAGCTCAACGGCATTGTTAAGCTTCTCTTTGCTGATAATCTTATACATGCTTTCCTCCTGTATTTAACGCCCTCAGGCATTCATCATAAACTCTTATCTATTATACAACAAAACTCTACCCTTTGGAAGTAGCTTTTTTCGATGGAACCATAGACAAAGCAGATAAAATGTAAAAAACCAACACCCATTTCTTCCTGCAAAAGTTACAACATTGCACAAAAAAGAGGAAAGAAATCATATGCAAAAATACATTCATTTCTTTCCTCTTTCATAAATCGAATCTGTTTAGATGATTCGTCTTAGTTGTACATTATTTTTGTCAATCAGATTTTGTGGCATCTGCAATTACATCATGCCGCCCATTCCGCCTGCTGGCATTGCCGGTACCGGGTCATTTGATTTAATATCAGCCACAACAGACTCTGTAGTAAGAAGAGTGGAAGCTACGCTTGTTGCGTTTTGCAGAGCGCTTCTTGTTACTTTGACAGGATCGATGATACCTTCTGCAATCATATCAACATATGTCTCTTTCAAAGCATCAAAGCCGACTCCAACTTCGCTTTCTCTTACTTTATTGATAATAACAGCTCCTTCTAACCCTGCATTTGCAACGATGTGGAATAATGGAGCTTCCAATGCCTTTAAGATAATTTCAGCACCTGTTTTTTCATCACCGGATAATGTCTTAACCAGTTCTGCGACTTCTTTAGAAGCGTGGATATAAGCACTTCCTCCACCGAAGATAATTCCTTCTTCTACAGCTGCCTTTGTAGCTGCTAATGCATCTTCCAGACGAAGTTTTGCTTCTTTCATCTCTGTCTCTGTTGCAGCACCAACACGGATTACAGCAACACCACCAGATAATTTAGCAAGTCTTTCCTGTAATTTTTCTTTGTCAAATTCAGATGTGGTCTCTTCTAACTGGCTCTTAATCTGTCCAATTCTTCCCTGAATCTCTTCTTTGCTTCCAAGACCATCTACGATAACTGTATTTTCTTTTTCTACACGAATGGATTTTGCACGTCCGAGCATATCCATAGTAGCCTCTTTTAAGTCGTATCCTAATTCATCAGAGATTACAGTACCACCTGTTAAAATAGCGATATCCTTTAACATCTCTTTTCTTCTGTCGCCATATCCCGGAGCTTTCACACCAACTACCTGGAAGGTTCCACGAAGTTTATTTACAATCAGAGTTGTCAATGCTTCGCCTTCGATATCTTCTGCGATGATTAATAATTTTGCTCCGCTTTGTACAACCTGCTCTAATAATGGAAGAATCTCCTGAATGTTGGAAATCTTCTTATCTGTAATCAAGATATATGGATCTTGCATTTCACAAACCATCTTCTCCATGTCTGTGCACATATAAGCGGATACATATCCTCTGTCAAACTGCATACCTTCTACTAAATCAAGCTCTGTATTCATTGTCTTGGATTCTTCGATTGTAATAACACCGTCTTTGGAAACTTTATCCATTGCATCTGCTACTAACTGGCCAACAGTCTCATCACCAGCTGAGATAGAAGCAACTTTTGCAATCTGCTCTTTTCCACCTACGGAAATGCTCATCTTTCCAATAGCATCTACTGCTTTATCTGTTGCTTTCTTCATACCTTTTCTTAAAATGATTGGGTTCGCACCTGCTGCTAAGTTCTTCATTCCTGCATTGATCATAGCCTGTGCAAGTACAGTTGCTGTTGTTGTTCCATCACCTGCAACATCATTTGTCTTTGTTGCAACTTCTTTTACAATCTGAGCACCCATGTTCTCAAAGGAATCTTCCAATTCAATCTCTTTTGCAATGGTAACACCATCGTTTGTAATTAAAGGAGTTCCAAAAGATTTGTCAAGTACAACGTTACGTCCTTTTGGTCCTAATGTAACACTTACTGTATCTGCTAACTGGTTTACACCTGATTCTAATGCTTTTCTGGCTTCTGCACCGAATTTAATTTCTTTTGCCATTGTTATAACCTCCTGTTATTCTCTGTCTTAAAATACATCCTATCTTCCTGTAGGTATCAAAAATGTAATCTTTGCTTTCTATTATTCTACGATTGCAAGGATATCACTGTGTTTTACAATAATGTACTCTTCTTCGCCATCTTTTACTGTCGTTCCGGCGTATTTAGAATAAATAACTTTCTGTCCTACTGTAACTTCCATCTTTACTTCTTCTGTTCCAGGACCTACTGCAATCACTTCTGCTTCCTGTGGTTTCTCCTGTGCGGAACTGGTTAAAACGATTCCTGATTTTGTAGTGGTTTCTGCTTCTAACTGTTTTAAAACAACTCTGTCTGCTAATGGTACTAATTTCATGATTAAACCTCCTTCAATTCTACGTTTCGTCTGTTGTTAGCACTCATCTTAATCGAGTGCTAATCGTTAATACATATAGTAGTGACTTTCCCTCAGAAATGCAAATCTAAAATCAGGCTTTTTCGGCTGATTTTTTTCTATTTTATCTGTTTTTCTCACTTTTTTTCTCTCATTCTCACAATTGCTATTTTTACCAGAATAATTGGTTGCTGTTTTCCTTTAACCAGGCTCGCCGCATTCGAAAGTCAGGAATCTGTTTTTCTACCAATGCCCAAAACCGGGAAGAATGGTTCATCTCCAGTCTGTGACAAAGTTCATGCACAATCACATAATCTACGATTTCGGCTGGAGCCATCATTAGACGCCAGTTAAAGTTTAAATTTCCTTTCACACTGCAGCTTCCCCAGCATGTTTTCTGGTTTTTTATTCGTATTGTCCCATAATCACAGGGGATTATTCTACTGTAGGCAAATGCTTTCTCTTTTATATATGCTTTTGCCTGATTTCGATACCAAAGTTCTAACAGCGCTTTTATCTCCTCTCCTTCTGGGTGTACATCGGAAAATTCCAGCAGCAAAACTCCAGGTTCATTTTCCTCCTTATTCGAAAGCAGATAAATCTTTCTAAATCCTTCTCTAATAGAAGATACCCTTCTTACATTCAAAACATACTTCTTACCCAGATAAAAAAAGACTCCACCGTTTTGATATTGTCTTACCGGAAGCTGCTGCTGGCGGATTTTCATTTTTTCCAGAGTAGAGATAATCCACTGTCCTTTTCTACGGACGCAGTTCTTGATTTCTTCTTCTGTAAGGTACATGGGCACTTTCACTTTCACCTTTCCATCTGTCGTTATCGTAATCCCTATTGTTTTGCGTTTTGTTCTTTCCCACTCATATTCTATTCGTTTTCCATTCCAGTCTATATAATCCTGATTCATATTTCATTCCCTCTACACATGAAAATGGTCCGCTTCAGCATTTTATCTGAAACGGACCAAACCTTAACCATGTATTGTTTATTTTTTATTCGGTTTAAAGGAGCTTTTTAGCGATACGATTCGGTTATACACTGGTTTTTCCGGTGTAGAATCTTTCGTATCCACACAGAAAAATCCTTTTCTCACAAACTGGAAGCTCTCGCCCGGTGCAGCTTCTCCAAGCATCGGCTCTACATAGCAATTCTTTAATATTGTAAGAGAATTCGGGTTCAAATTCAGGCTGCCGTCTTCATTATACACACCCTTCTCCTCATCAACAATATTCTCATAGAGTCTCACCTCAACCTGCTTTGCATAAGGTGCTGCTACCCAGTGAATCGTTCCTTTTACCTTACGTCCAGTAAATCCGCTGCCGCTCTTTGTCTCCGGATCATAAGTACAATAAATCTCTGTCACATTGCCATCCTCATCTGTCTTGTAATCCTGACAGGTTACAAAATAAGCATTCATCAGACGTACCTCATTGCCTGGATACAGACGGAAATATTTCTTCGGAGGCTCAATCATGAAGTCCTCTCTCTCAATATATAATTCTCTGCAAAATGGAATCTGACGGCTTCCCAATTCTTCATTCTCCAGATTATTCGGCGCATCTAAATATTCTACTTTACCCTCTTCATAGTTGGTAATAATCACTTTGATCGGGTCAAGAACCGCCATCATACGGGATTTCTTAAGCTTTAAGTCTTCTCTAATACAATATTCCAACATTGCATAATCCACTGAACTATTCGCTTTGGAAACACCGACCATCTCCATAAACATCCGAATGGAATCCGGGGTAAATCCTCTTCTTCGAAGAGCACTCAAAGAGACAAGGCGGGGATCATCCCATCCATCTACAATATTTTCCTCTACCAGTCTTTTAATATAACGTTTTCCCGTAATCACATTCGTCAAATATAACTTGGCAAATTCAATCTGTCTTGGCGGAGTCTCGTACTCCAATTCCCTTACTACCCAGTCATACAGTGGTCTGTGGTCCTCAAATTCCAAAGTACAAATGGAATGGGACACGCCCTCGATGGCATCTTCAATCGGATGAGCAAAATCATACATCGGGTAAATACACCACTTATCTCCGGTATTATGATGGCTCATTCTCGCCACTCTGTAAATGACCGGATCACGCATATTCATGTTCGGAGAAGCCATGTCAATCTTTGCACGAAGCACTTTCTCGCCATCTGCAAATTCCCCATTCTTCATACGTTCAAATAAATCCATATTCTCTTCAACCGTACGATCTCTATATGGGCTGTTTTTTCCTGGTTCCTTTAAAGTTCCCCGATATTCTCGAATCTCCTCTGCACTTAAATCGCAGACATAAGCTTTTCCTTTTTTAATCAGCTTAACTGCAGCTTCATACATCTGGTCAAAATAGTCGGATGCAAAAAACAATCTGTCCTCAAAATCAGCCCCCAACCATCTTACATCTGCTAAAATGGACTCTACATATTCTGTCTTTTCTTTCGTCGGATTTGTATCATCAAAACGGAGATTAAATCTTCCGCCATATTTTTTGGCAAGACCATAATTTAATAAAATAGATTTTGCATGTCCGATATGAAGATAACCGTTGGGTTCCGGTGGAAAACGGGTTACGACCTCTTTATACTTACCTTCTGCTAAATCTTCATCTATAAACTGTTCGATAAAATTTTTTGAAACTGTTTCATTCTCCATGCCTCTTCATTTCCTCCTGTTTTTCTCTATCTAAGCACTTATGATAGCACAAAAAAATTGCCGGCACAAGTAAAAATAACAGGGCCGGCAAATACTATCTTTTTATTCTATTTTCTATCGATTTATTTTGCATAATAAACCGGGATATTCTTTAAGAAACATTCTGAACCATGTCTGGTACCAAAAAACACATCAATTACTTTGGAATGTGCTCTGTTTCCATGACGGTCCTGAGCGATGTAAACATGGTCTCCAATAATCAACTTCGTTCCCAATGGAATCTGTTTCGAATTCACTGCCACTGTAATACCAGCCGTTGCTGTTTTTCCTGAGCTGGTCGCTCTGGCACTTCCAGAATTACATTTTGTACAGTATCCGGTAATTACAAAATTACCGACTTTTTTTCCTTTTGTATAAGTATTACCTGCATTATCGGAAAATTCGGTACCACCTGTACTTTTCAAGCTGGATACAGTTACCTTGCGGTCACTGCTGGCACCATATTTTAATTTTCTGCCTTTGATTGTTTTTACAATGACTTTGCACTTACTTTCTACATCCGTTCCGCTTAATTTTGCCTTAATCGTAGCGGTTCCAGCTTTTTTGGCTTTCACTTTTCCATTGCTGGATACGGTTGCAACTTTTTTATTGGTGCTGATCCACTGGATTTCGTAGTCGTTTCCATCTTCCTCATGGGTGGTAATATCCACATCCAGTTCTTTTGTAGCACCCTTTTTTAATGTTACCTTTTCGCTTTCGATTTCTATCTTTGGCTCTTCTACAACCTCCTGGCTGACAGATACACTAGAGACATCATCCACAATTGCTGCCGAAACCTTTGTCGACAAAATCATCCATGCTGCCATCATTGTTAACATGGTATATCTAAATAACTGATTCATTTCATCCTCCTGTTTTCCTTTCTGCTATGCAAATCTTTTAGTTTGAATCAAAACTTATGCAGAAAGTATGACGTTTATTACTCAATCCCTTATTTAGTATATCATATTTTTCTTTGTTTGTTAATACTTTTTTAATATTTTGTAGTATTTCATTCACTTTTACTGGGCATAAATTACATATTTAAAAAAATATCTAATTGTATGTTGGGTAAATGAGTTGAATTTAGACACAATAGACAAAAGAAAGATTGTGAAATTCCAGATATATACATCTTGCTTGATTAAAAAATACTTCAGCCGGAGCGTGTTCCTCCGGGAAAATCTAATATGTGAACCGAGACACCTCCGATACGGGCAAAACCGCACTCCTCCCGGAACTGAAGTACGAACAAATTATAACATATCTTTTTTTAAAGTCAACAGGGTTGTTTATTTACCCAGGCAACTGGGTAGGACAGCTTTCTATTCCGCTCCGGAGGTCTTACGGAGGGAGTGGTGCCTTATGAGTACATATGAAGAATTCATGATTATACTTACCACTGGTCTGTTTATTGTCACTATTCTGAATTATACACATAAAAAATAGCCGTCCTGATCTCCGGTAAAAGGTAGGACAGCTATTTTTAGTTTTTCAAATTTTCCCGGGGCGGATGGAGTGCACCCATCTTTCCCAGTTGTCTTGTTAAGTACATTATAGCAAATCATTTTCTTTGTCAAACCAAAGTTTTTATTTTTGGGAATTGTTACGGACCAGACAAAAAAATTCTATGATATAGTACGTAGTTTTCACTTTGTACCATAGGTTTCAGAGAAGAATTTACGGACTATTCTTTCTTTTTTTGTAAATGAGCCGTAAAAAACATAAAAAACACATGTCTCCTCATTAGTTTTTACGGACTATTCTCTATTTTCCTCTGTTCAGTCCGTAAAATCCATACTTTGCACTTGTTTTCTCTTTGATTTTTACGGATTATATTCCATTTTTTTTAATCTAATCCGTAAAAATCGCGATAGGTTAAATCACTTTATTCTCACAGACAAAAAATAGCCAGAAAACCTACTATAAAAGGCATCCCAGCTATTAATATAATGCGGATAACAGGACTTGAACCTGCACGTCGTGGACACTAGAACCTAAATCTAGCGCGTCTGCCAATTCCGCCATATCCGCATGTCAGAGCGTGTAACGCTCTGCTTTTGTTACAGCCAAATCTCTTCGGCTAATTGTCCGTAGAAAAGAAAAACTC
>JAUNBT010000163.1:7223-7469 GCA_030526985.1 Lachnospiraceae bacterium
AATTAACTATTCTTGCAAATTCCATCTTCAAGCTGGCTCCACCAATTAAACCACCATCAATATCCGGTTGAGTTAAAAGACTGAGTGCATTCCCCTCATTCATACTGCCACCATACAGCACTCGAATCTTATCTGCGGTAATATCGTCATAAAGTCCTCTAATAACCTCTCTAATGGAGTGGCACACCTCCTGTGCCTGCTCTGCTGTTGCCACCTTGCCTGTTCCAATCGCCCAAATAGGCTCAT
>JAUNBT010000164.1 GCA_030526985.1 Lachnospiraceae bacterium
TATGAAGAATTGTATCCTGGATTAACAACCTCCACCTGTCTAACTGCATGAAGCCAGGTTAACATTTCGTGTTTCGATTGTGTTCCCTGCGCAACTGCTGCTCCAACTAAATACATTCCATTTAAAATTCTCGGAAGCGTATACCGATATACAATTTCTAAAATCTGTCCTTGTTTCCCTTTTACAACTTCTCCCTGATTAATAAAATTATTAATATCAAAAAGAGGCAGTCCTTTCTTTGTTTCCAATACAAACCCAATAATCAGATTTTCGACTTCCTGAAGGCATTCAATTACAACATGTGCCGTATATTCTTGATCCACATGTAAGGTATTGGCATATTGACCTTCTGCATCTTCAAAAAAAACTGATTTAATCATTACCTTATCATTTTCAAATCTATCCTCTATGTTTTCAATAATCGGATATTTTCGTGTTTCATCTATCTCCTTAATAAAGATATCACCGACCGCTTCATCATGAATATGCCCTGCGACATACTCTGTATTTTTTCTTTTTTCATCCATATACATGTCGCATATTTTGGATGCTTCCCCAAATGCCTTTGTTTGTCCTTTATTCAGCCATAATACTCTTGAACACATTTGGCGAACACTCTCAATATCATGTGAAACAAAAAGGATTGTCGTTCCCTTTTCCTTTAACTCTTCGAATTTTTTGAAACATTTATTCTGAAAAAAAATATCACCCACACTCAAGGCCTCATCTACAATTAAAATATCTGGTTCCACATTAATTGCAACTGCAAAAGCCAGACGGGCAAACATTCCACTGGAATAAGTTTTCACTGGCTGTTCAATAAACTCACCTATATCTGCGAATTCTACAATACCGTTTAACTTTCCTTCCATTTCCTTTCTATTATAGCCCATCATTCTTCCATTCAGGAATATGTTTTCTATTCCAGTGTATTCTTCGTTAAATCCTGTTCCCAGTTCCAATAATGCTGATACTTTGCCTTTAATATTCACTTCCCCTGCCGACGGATTTAAAACACCAGTAATAATCTTTAACAGTGTAGATTTTCCTGCACCATTCGTTCCTATGATTCCTACTGTTTCCCCCTTGGCAACGTTAAAACTTACATTATCAAGAGCCATAAATTCTGTAAATCTTTTCTTTCTTCCTATCTTAAATGCCTCTAAAACCCGGTCTTTCGGATTGTCATATAGATTATAGATTTTTTTCAATCCCTTTATTTCTATGATATTTTCTTCCATGACTTTATTTACTCTCTTTCTATAAAACATCTGCAAAATGTGGTTTTAGTTTTCTGAATACATATGTCCCTATTAATAAAAGGATAAGTGCAATAACCCAATAATAAATATTATCTCCTATGCTATATTCGAAAAACCACTTTTTATGTATTAAAGCATCTCTATATCCATTTACCGCATAAAAAACAGGATTAAACCGCAGCAATACCTGAATATTTTCCGGCATAATCTTCATCTGCCATACAATAGGTGTAAGCCAGAAGACAACTTGAATAATAATGGATACAATCTGTGTAATATCTTTGAAGAAAACATATAAAGAAGCTGTTAAATATGTTATTCCAGTGCAAAGAATCATCATATAAATGATATAATAAGGTATCTGCAACCAATATACAGAAATATCCACACCGTATGCAATAAACAAGACAGAAGCAAATACCAATAGAATAATCTGTATAAATAAAACCGAAACAATCTTAGCAAGCGGCAGTATATCAATATTAAATACAACTTTTTTCACAAGATAACTATACTCAACGAGACTGGAAGTTGCATTCACAATCGCATCACTGATAAAAAACCACGGTACTATTCCCGATACCAGCCACACGATAAATGGCACTCCTCCAATCGGTTCATTTTTAAATCCTATCTGAAAAATAAACCAGTAAATTACAACCGTAATAATTGGCTGTATAAATGCCCATACAAATCCTAATAAGGATCCCGCATATTTTGTTTTAAAATCATCCATTGAAAACTGACATATATATCCGATATCAAATCTTTTATTCATAATTACTCCTCATCTATTCTCAACACTGTTATTCCCATATACTTCCGCTCTATATATTCGAGCTGACTCTAAAGTATTTTTTACAATAAAACTGGTCTTCCTTTTTTCTGTCTTCCTATCGTTTGCTGTTGCTACACCATCTCCGTGGACTACCTGTATATTCGGATCATAGACTATTCTATAACCATTTTTTTTGCATTTATAATATAACAGATATTCTTCATAATAAAAAGCAGTTTCTGGCGAAAACACTTTTTCTTCTTCATCAATAAACTTTTTGGATAAAATAATACATGCACCACAAGGGACAAAATCTTCCATCATATGGCTGATTCTATTTACATGCTGGCACATATCGACTTTCTTTTTTTTCATCCACTTATTGTATAGATATACGAATGGAAAAATCACTTCAAAGAAACGCAATGCAATATGATTTAAGAAAATTGTTCTATCAACCTGTTTTTTACTTCTCAAATTATAATCCAGCGGATTTTGATGAAATCCACTCTCCTGTTGAATAATATCCGGCCCTAATACAACAAATCGATTATGAACATAACTTTCGTGTACAGACCTCAAAAAATCCTCCTGTCCAAAAACGATATCGTTATTGGCTACAATCACATAATCCGGTTGTATCTCTTTTTTTACAACAATATAACCCATATTATTGGCATATGAAAACCCATAATTTTCTTTTATCGTCAGTACACGAATCCGCTCGTCAATTTCTTCAAAAAATGACTTTAGTTTTTGTCGCTCCGCTTTTGTCTTTGTACCGTCGTTATCTACAAGAACAATACTGATATTTTTTCCATTTTTTAATTTTAATATAGAATCTATGCATTTTTGTGTTACAGTTTTGTCGCCATAATGTAATATAATAAAACAAAATTTTTCCATTATAATCCTATTCTCTTCTCTCAGCAAATTATCTTAATTACATAGGAAAGTAAACCCATTCTCTTTAACCTGACAAATACATTTACTACTATCTTTTGTAATATTGGAATATCCAAACCTGACATAATATTAATTTTTTTATTCTTATAAAATTTCGGATAATAAATATCTAAAATCTTATCTATATATTCCATCAGTTGATTTATCTCTTCCTTCTTAGCCCCTCTGGCTAATTGTATAAATGTCACCAAAATTCTTAATACGAATAGTTCATGAAATTCTTCACTGTTTTTCACGTGAATCGATTGTATTTTTTTTATTGTCTCCTCTAATGCTTTATAAGGAAGTGCATGTTTTTTTAATCCCTGGAAGCTATTGCTTGCTGAATTTTTATGTTGTACATAGTAATATCCATTTTCCTTTAATGTTTTGATATTTGTACAAATTGCTGAAAAAAATAGGGATATCGGTATGTCTTCGCCTCTTTCCCCTTCATAAAAGGTAATCTGATACCTTTCCCACAGTTCTCTGCTATATAAATGGGCAGCTACCAGTGACAACCGGAAAGTCCACTCTTCTTTTTCAAACCTTTTATATTCACCGGGAATAATCTCTTCCAGTATATTCCCATTGGTATCCACTTTTTTTAAACCACAGATAACCATCTCTGCCTGGTTCGTTTCAGCACAGAGGACCAGGCCAGATATGTAGTTTTCGCTAACATAATCATCTCCATCGATAAATGTGAGATAATCCCCTTCTGCCACTCTCAAGCCTGCATTACGGGCCGCTGATACGCCTGCATTTTCCTGATGAATCAGATGAATTCTAGAATCTATGGCTGCAAAATGATCCAATTGTATCCCAGAGGAATCTGTACTGCCATCGTCAATTAGGATGATGTCCAGATTATGATATGACTGATTTATCACAGACCAGACACACTGATCCACATATTTTTCATTATTATATACAGGAATAATTACAGATACTTTTTTGTCCATCTACTTACTCTCATTTTCTTCTTTTTCATCCAATGCTATTTTTTGAATTAATTCATTCACTTTATTTTCTAACTGTGATAGTTCTATTGTCATCAAAAAAACTTTTACCATAAGTATAAATATCACAAACAAGTATATTAAATTTGCCGGTGAAATAAATCCCAGAATTCGTGCGCCAAGATAGGTTAGTTCCGGGAAAACAGCTAATATAATTAAAATCAATGAAAATATAATCCAAAAAATAGCATACTCTATCTGAAGTTTTGAGTTTCTGATTTTTCTTAGCATAAACCAGGTAAATAGTAATGACGTCAGCACTAGGAGTACTCTTAAAATACTAGACATGATTTTCCTCCCTTACATCATCCTTAATTGCAAGATTTCTTTTTTCTCTAAATCTCCCATCTCTTTTTCGGAAATTCTGTATAAAAAAAATAGAGATAAGCATCCTGATCATATATAATACAGCTGTTGACATATTGAGATAGCTTTCACCAGAAATACGTTCTTCCATTTCAACCTGGACTTCAGCAACATTAGCTCCCTGTTTCAATAAATAAGATATTGTATCCGGCTCCGGTCCGTAATTGATGCTGAGTGCGAATTCTCTAATCATATCACGATTAAACATCCTCATTCCTGACGTTGGATCTGTTACCCTTTTCCCGGTTGTGAGCCAAATAGCAAGAGACAGTACAACGCTCCCTAACATTCTCAAAGAGATTTCTTTCTTTTTATCTACAAAACGGGAACCAATTATAATATCATAACCTTGTTGCATCTTTTCAAACATAGCATTGATGTATTCCGGTTTATGTTGTCCATCTGCATCAAATTGAATTGCATATTCATATCCATGAAAATACGCATATTTTAATCCTGTCTGAAACGCTCCGGCCAACCCTAAGTTAATTGGAAGATCTATAATATTGTATCCCTTTTTGTGGCAACGACGGGAAGTGTGGTCTATTGAGCCATCATTTACAATAATATAATCGTATTGCGGATAATTTTTCTTTATTTTTTCTACTACTCTAATTATATTATCCTGCTCATTATAAGCTGGAATAATCATTAATACTTTTTTATTCTCCATAATGTCTCTTCTATCTTCTATTTTTGCAGTTATCGATAGGCATATAGGTTACTATAACATAACACCATCTCTTTTTCAACCTTTTTACATTTTTCTCCATTTTATTCATAACTCCTATAGGACAACCGATATACCTTCATTATCCCTCGTACAACCCACTCTGGCCAGAATTTTCGAAACATCTTTATTTCCTCTTCTGTTTTTCTGTTGTCCATCAAACATTTTTTTGTGGTCGTCCCCTCATGCATTCGATAGTAAAACAATACTTTGGACACATAGGTAAATCGTCCATTCAGATGGGCAAGCTGATAAAAGGTCTCCCAGTCCAGTGCATATTTTAAATCAGATTGAAAGAGACTAACTGGCCCCTCCCCGTCCGGATAAGAGAGCTCTTTTTGATTTCTAATTTCCTCTAAAAGTCTTCTCTGACTTTGAATTCGCATTTTATTATAGCAGACAGAAGGACAACAGATTGCATTTCCTAATGCCTGTACCCCTGTTTTAGTCCATCGCTTATCTGATAGGGCAGGCACTTTCAACGGTAATTTCAGTATCTGTTTTATGAGAAGGCTGATATCCCCTCTGGCCTTGCCGTATTCATTTATAATCTTATAATCGGTCATCGCAAGGATGGTATCTGGATGTTTATTTAAGGCGTTTAACATTTCCTTTGCGTAATCTTTATGGTACATGTCATCCTGATGTGTAATTGTTACATATTCCGTATCTGCCTGCTCCCATGCATAATTCCAATCGGCCTGAATATCACTTTTTCCCTGCCGGATAAACAGTGGAATCTGGTATTTTTGAGCCAGCTTTTGAATCAGGTCATTCGGTGTGGAGGTACACAGGATTACCTTGGTTGGTACAGACTGATTTATGACCGAACGGATACATCTTTCCAGATACGGTGATTTTTGATATGCACAAATTGAAAATGTATGAGTCATGTTTTTACCTTCTTTTGTTTTTATACGGACCAGGGAATGAAGCACACTGTATAAATACAGTACAGATTAAGCACTGCTACGATTCCAATCATTGTCCAATTTACAATTTCTTCTCTTGCCTTTAATACCATGTATTTGTTTTTCAATACACACATCAGCGGATATAACAGCGGTGCATAGTATCTCGCCTGCACTCCCTGAATCAGATCTTCTCCCACCGGCGTATAGGCAAGGTACATTGATGTCCATATCAAAATCGTGGATAACAGAATGACAAATAAGGTGCCGATTTTATGAAGCATGGGCATTAGTGGTTCTTTCTTTTCCTGGTCTTCCACACGGAAAAAGAAGAGAGCACACATAATCACTGCGGTAATATAGCCGAATTTTGTCGCCGGACGTCTGTGGAATGAAAAATTCACATAAGGAAATCTTCCAAATAAAAATTCACCTAAAGTTCCTTTGATTTCTGTATATAATAGTTTCAAATAGGCAAATGGATGATGAAGTACCACATACAATTGTTCGTTAATACTTGTATCACCACCTCGGCTGTCACCAGCCATATAGATATTGTGAAGATAATTATAAAGCATTGGCCATACCATTAATGCTGCAATCACTGCTGCAATACAAAATAATCCACCGATAATTCCCCATTTTTGCTTCCGGCTGTGAAACTTTGTGTCCGGCAGGAAAATCATCAGCAATACAAATCCAACATACACCTGTTTTACCAGACTTCCAAGTCCAAAGCATAGCAGAATTGCCAGTGCTTTTCGAATTGTTAATTTCTTTTCCGGTTCCAACAGCTCATTGAGCCACAATACAAATCCAAGGGTTAAAAATGCCACAGTAAGAGAATCATAGTTATATGTGCTGTTGATGAATAAACGAGTCGGCATCATACCGGTTGCCGCCAAAAATAATTTTCCCGTTTTTGCCTTCTTAATTGTATAAGTCATAATGAGCAGATACAAAAGCAGGCTTCCCATCTTACTTCCCAAATACATGATATAAAAGGAACAACCAAGTTTCGTAAACAGTTTGATAAGAATGATATAGGGAAGATATAGGATATCCCGATAGGTAAAAGCTCTTCCTATGCTTTCTGTACCAGTATTCTCTTCATGGGCCTTATTATAATAGGCAATTATCTGGCGATGTTCTTCGTATGTGTCTGCCCATATCTCATCGGGCAGATCCATATAATCTTCTATCGCCTCGGTATACCAGGCTTCTCCTCCAAGTGCCACAGCATAACTATTGCTAAAATGTGCATTTTCATCCCAGCCGCTCTGCATAATGTCATCAATATACCAGTAATTCAGACATAATAGAAAGCTGAGGATAAAGAAAGCCCAGTGAAGCCGTTCCAAAAACCATTTGCGGTTCCACACAAAAAAAAGAAGAGTAAAGAAAAGACTAAAAAGCCAAAGCAGTCGATAACG
>JAUNBT010000010.1:0-26119 GCA_030526985.1 Lachnospiraceae bacterium
ACAGGAACAAAATATAATGAAAGATTCAATAAATAATTAGAATACTGCCATAAAAACGACCTGATTTGTAACTGTGCACAGACAGACGTAAAAGGAAGCAGAAATTCCAAATATAAAAGAGCACATATGCAGCCAGACCCGGATATGTTCGTACATATTGTAAAAACAGATGTCGATGGAATCGGTGTAGATGGAAAGCCTTGTAAAGGTGTGATCGTTCGTGGAGCAAAGATTTGTAACTCCAACGCTCCTTACGTAGATGAAATTATCGTAAATCCAACAAAATTCATGGGAAAAGGCGATGAAGGATATGCAGTTGCATTCGCACTTCCAGCTGACTGGGACGGCGTAAAATTAATGGCTCTTCCAGGACTTCATCATAAGAGAAAACATTTAGAAGCACCATTTGCAAAAATCGGTGATGTAGAGTCCCTTACTATTTTTGATGACGTATTTGTACCGGAAGACAGATTATTCTTAAATGGATATGATAATCCGGATGTTGTTCAGTACGCAGGATATCTTGCATTGATGTTTGCTCATTTCCATAGACATTCCTATACAGGATGTAAGACAGCGGTATCTGAAATTATCGCTTCTCAGGCAGCTTTAGTTGCAGATGTAAATGACATTGCAAAAGCAGAACATGTAAGAGAAAAAATCTGTGATATCATTGGAACAGCTGAGCTGGTATTTGCAGCAGGACAGGCTTCCGCTTATCGTGCAGTGAAATTCCCGAACGGTTCCTGGGTACCGGATGAAATCCTTACCAATGCAGGAAGAAGACTTGCCGGACATAACATTTATCATGAGTATGAGATTTTGGCAGACCTTACCGGTGGTGTTTGTGCCTCCCTTCCAACAGAGGAAAGCTTCTATGCACCGGAAACAGCAGAGCTTTGTAATAAATATATTATCCGTAATCCGGAATACACCGCTGAGGAAACTCACCGTGTTATGAGAATGATGGAAGATAAGCTCTGTGATGCATTTGAAGGTGCACAGTGCGTAGCCGGAGTCCATGGCGGCGGTTCCCCACTGATGGAAACAATTACGATGATGAGCCGTTACGACTTGGAAGAATTGAAAAAGATTGCGAAATATCTGGCTGGTTTTGAAGGGGTTGAGTGCCCTCGTTATGAGAGAGCGACCGCAACACCGAGAGCAATGTTAGATCGTTTCAAAAAGACACAGAAATAGGGTTACAGATACATTTAACATAGAATCACTCCTATCAATACACTGAAAATAGATTTGGCGGCGGCAACGTCCGCCAAATCTATTTTCCTTTAGGGAGGAAAACTTAAAAAAAGGAGGCTGTCATGTACAAAATTGTGAGTAAAGAAAGGCTGAATAATGCGGTGGAAATGATGGAAATCCATGCGCCTTATGTGGCACGAAAATGTGAACCAGGTCAGTTTATTATCATTCGGCTGGATGCAGACGGGGAAAGAGTACCTCTTACTATCGCCGATTTTGATAGAGAGAAGGAAACTGTCACCATTATTTATCAGGTAGTGGGTTATTCTACTGAGCTTTTAAGTCAAAAGGAAGCCGGAGATTTTGTAGAAGATTTTGTAGGACCATTAGGAATGCCTTCTCCATTGAAAAAATCGGATAAAAAAGTAATTGGAATTGCAGGAGGCGTTGGCGCTGCCCCTTTATATCCCCAGCTTCGTAAATTGGCCGGACTTGGTGTCGGCGTCGATGTTATTATCGGTGGAAAAAGTGCAGAATTTGTTATATTAGCGGACAAATTCAGAGAATTTTGTGACAATGTCTATATTGCCACAGATGATGGAAGTTTGGGAACTAAAGGTTTTGTAACTACCGTGCTCGAAGATCTTTTGGAGCAGGGAAATGAGTATGAAGAAGCGATTGCCATCGGACCTTTGATTATGATGAAAAATGTAGTGAAAGTGACAAAACCAAGAGAACTTCCAACAACGGTGTCCTTAAATCCTATAATGATTGACGGGACCGGTATGTGCGGCGGATGCCGTGTGAGTGTAGGCGGCGAGACGAAGTTTGCCTGTGTGGATGGACCGGATTTTGATGGCTTTTTGGTAGATTTTGATCAATGTATGAAACGACAGGGCATGTTCAAAGAAGAAGAACATCAGTGTAAAATCGGAAGGGGGAAATAAACAGTGGCAAATATGAGTTTAACAAAAGTCCCGATGCCAGAGCAGGAACCGGATGTAAGAAATAAAAATTTTAAAGAAGTCGCACTAGGATATACAAAAGAAATGGCAATGGAAGAAGCAACACGCTGTTTAAACTGTAAAAATAAACCCTGTGTAAATGGATGTCCCGTCAATGTTCCAATCCCGGCATTTATTGAAAAAGTGGCAGCCGGAGATTTTGAAGGAGCTTATGAGGTCATTACAAGCGAAAACGCGCTTCCTGCTATCTGCGGAAGAGTCTGCCCTCAGGAAAATCAGTGCGAAGGAAAATGTGTCCGTGGCATCAAAGGAGAACCTGTGGCAATCGGACGGATGGAGCGTTTTGTGGCCGATTATCATATGGCGAATGCGAAGGAAAAGCCTGTTGCCATCGAAAAGAATGGAAAGAAAATTGCCGTAGTCGGCTCCGGGCCTGCCGGTATCACCTGTGCCGGAGAATTGATTAAGAAAGGCTATGATGTGACAGTATTTGAAGCTCTTCATAAACCGGGCGGAGTATTAAGCTATGGTATCCCGGAATTTCGTCTGCCGAAAGCCTTAGTGGCAAAAGAAATTGAGAGTGTAGAAAAACTGGGCGTGGATATTGAAACAAACGTTATTGTGGGACGTTCCATTACCATCGACGAATTAATGGAAGAAGGGTACGAGGCAGTTTTCGTAGGCAGTGGTGCCGGATTACCAAGATTTTTAAATATTCCGGGCGAAAACCTGCTCGGTGTTTATTCTGCCAATGAATTTTTAACCCGTGTCAACCTGATGAAAGGGTATGAATTTCCGAAAATGCCGACTCCAGTAAAAATCGGAAAAAGAGTCGCTGTAGTCGGTGCCGGAAATGTGGCAATGGATGCGGCAAGAACAGCAAAACGACTGGGTGCTGAAGAGGTATATATTGTATACCGCCGAAGTGAGGAGGAAGCCCCTGCCCGTTTAGAGGAACTTCACCATGCAAAAGAAGAAGGCATTATCTTCCGATTCTTAAATAATCCGGCTCAAATCATCGGAGACGAAAATGGCTGGGTAAAAGGAATGGAAGTAGTAAAACAGGAACTGGGTGAGGCAGATGCGTCCGGAAGAAGAAGTCCGAAACCGATAGAAGGGTCTAATTATATCATAGATTTGGATACGGTCGTGATTGCCATCGGTCAGAGCCCGAATCCGTTGATCCGCCAGACCACACCAGGATTAGATACGCAAAAGTGGGGCGGAATCATCGTTGAGGAAGAGACAATGGCAACCAGCAAAGAAGGAGTTTACGCCGGCGGCGATACCGTAACTGGTGCAGCCACAGTCATCCTCGCCATGGGAGCTGGAAAAAAGGCAGCCCAGGCAATTGACAGGAAATTATCCATTATCTGACAATAAAATAGTGGGGACAATGAATAAAAATGAAAAATTCGTATGGGCAAATAGACATGTCCCTCTCAATTTTACCCCTAATATGGAAATTCTTACCACAAAATTATGAAAATTTGTGGCTTATAACCCGCAATATTTCTAATAGAGAGTATTTTATCTCCCTCTTGCCCACAATTATGGATTTTTGTGGGCAAGAGGGAGCATTTTTATCTTCCCTTAGAAAAACGAAAAGCAAAAACGACGTTTTCGGCGACACATCAAGTGATTTTACGATATAATTGGGCAAATGTGCCTTTAGATATTTCTATTGCCCCAACCGTTGGAATTAAAGATGTTACATATTCCCTTATACTACAGCACCAACTCCAATTCTATCCAGATGGAAAATCCACTTAAGCATGGTTTAAATTCCAACTAAATTATTAAAATTATTAAAATATCAAAAACTGTAAATTAATAGTAGACAAACCAGAAAAGATGTGATATATTATTATAAAAGTTACAATAAATGTAATGAAAGGGGGCAAGAGGTGGATGATAACAACCAGAATTATTCTGTTTTTATATTTATTGTCAGCTGTATTCTGGGATAGCAGTAAAGATAAGATTCCGAATTGGCTCTGTGTAATAGGTGCTGTGTCAGGACTGTTTTTGAATTGGTACCATGGCGGAGTTGGACTTTTCTTTAAAGGGATCGAAGGCAGTATGCTGGTTTTAGGAATTTTACTCCCCTTTTGGGTCCTGTCTGTAGTTGGTGGAGGCGATGTGAAACTGATGATGATGGCAGGCTGCTATCTAGGGCCAACACCGAGTCTTGTATTGCTTGGCCTGTCGGCAATATGCAATGCAATATATGGCTTGGTCCTGCTTATCTGTAGAAAGAACTTTCGGAAAAGGATGAGCTTATTTATGCAGTATATTAAGGATTGTATTATGAGTGGCACCAGAAGAGAATACCCTTTTAATCGGGAATCAGCAAAGGATCGGCAGGAAGGCGGAATCCATGTATCTTATGGAATTTTGGCAGGATATATCATTAGCTTGACCATATTGTGACAGTAAGAAAGGCGATGAGCATGAGTGAAGACGAGGATAGCAATTGCAGGAAGAGAAGGTACTTTTTTAACTGGAGTGATGGATTATGTCAACAGACAGGGGGCGTTGGAAGCCTTTGTATTCACGGATGAGAGATGTTTAGAAGATGAGTTAGAACAGATGAAACCGGAGATTTTATTTCGGGAAGAAGATTTTGGTACAAAGATTTTCTTTGATGGGAGAGAGGTTTTGCTCTGTAAGAATCAGATAGGAGAAGAGGAAAGCAGAAAGAATCGAACCGGAGAAGAGAATTGTGTTTTGGACAGAGTCGATAGAATCTATATGTATCGTCCGGTTGATGTCCTCTATGAACAGATACTCCGGTATTCTGGCAGAACCGATACAGTTAGAAAGACAAGGCAGTCGGATCAGGGTGGAATTTATGCTGTGTACTCTCCTTTGGGCCGAAGTGGTAAGACTTCCTATGCGTTGGCTTTTTCAAGAGAGCATTCTTTTTTTTACATAGGCATGGAAGAATACGGCATAGCAGGGAATAAAGAACATACAATCGATGAGATTTTGTATCATATACGGAATCGAAAGAAGGAGATTGCAGAGGTGTTGTTGGAATACAGTGAGGTGTGGAATGGAGTGCATATGCTGGCCTCACCACTCATTTTCCCGGACCTTAAAGTGTTAGGTACGGAGGACTACAGCTGGTTTTTTGACCAACTCAGGGAGAAAGATGAGTTTCGGGCGGTCATGGTTGATTTAGGAAGCGGAAGTTTGACGGATTATGAGATTTTCGATTTGTTTGACCGAATTTATATTCCTGTATTAGACGGGGAGGTGGGACAGGAGAAGCTTAACTTGTTTTGGAATCGGTTAAGGGAATTTTATGGAGAACCAGATCAACGATACAGGGCGGTGAGAGTACCGATTGCTGACTGGCAGGAGGAGAACTTTTTAAGTCAGGTAGAGGAGAGTGATTTTCGGCCGGCAGGGCTTAGGATGAAAGAGGGCGGTTGTTATGGAAGTAATTGGGATAGAGAAGGTCAGACATGAGGATAGAAAAGAATGGCAGAGACAGCTAGAGGCAAAGATTTGTGCAGCGGTCAGAAAAGAGATGGACATATCCAGAGAGCTATCTGACGAAGAAGTATATGATTATATTGATCAGGTGATTTTAAGGGAGACAGCCAGAACCGGTGTGAACATGAAGGAACGGATTCGGCTGCGGGAAAGCATTTTTAATACCTTAAGACGGTTAGATATTTTGCAGGACATGTTGGAAGACCCAGAGATTACGGAGATCATGATGAATGGGTATGATCATATTTTCCTAGAGAAGAATGGTCGTCTCATTCCCTCTGATAAAAAGTTTGCAAGCAGGGAGAGATATGAGGATTTAGTACAGCAGATTGTATCGAGAGCGAATCGGATTGTGAACCGGGCTTCTCCTATCGTAGATGCCCGTCTTCCAGATGGTTCCAGAGTGAATGTAATTATGGAGCCGGTTGCCTTAGATGGTACAACGATGACGATTCGAAAGTTTGCTGATCGAGAGTGGAATATGGATAAGTTAATTGAGATTGGCTCAATTGATGAGAAGATGGCACAGTATTTCAGGCTGCTTGTATTGGCGAGGTATAACATTATTGTAAGTGGAGGTACGGGAAGTGGTAAGACGACGATTTTGAATTTGTTGTCTGATTTTATCCCGTCGGAGGAAAGAATTGTCACAATCGAAGATTCCGCAGAGCTTAATTTAAGAACGCTGCCGAACCTGGTTCGGTTAGAAACGAGGGATGCTAATGTGGAAGGGGAGAACCAGATTACAATACAGGATTTAATTCGGGCAGCATTAAGGGTCCGGCCTGACCGTATCATTGTTGGCGAGGTCCGGGGCGGTGAGGCATTTCCTATGATTCAGGCGGCGATGAATACAGGTCATGATGGTTCTCTTTCTACCTGTCATGCCAATTCCTGTCAGGATGCAGTCAGTCGTCTTGAGACAATGGTATTGATGGGATGTGAGATGCCGCTTATGGCAATTCGAGGACAGATCAGTTCTGCTATTGATATCTTTATTCATCTGGGAAGACTTCGGGATAAGTCGAGGAAGGTTTTAGAGGTGGCGGAAGTAGTGGGAAGACAGGAGGGAGAGATTGTTCTCAATACATTATTTCGCTTTGAAGAGACCGGGGAGAAGGAGGGACGTTTAGTAGGAGAATTTGTGTTAGTGAATTCTTTACTTCACCGGACGAAGCTTAAGCTATCCGGGCATTTAGAAGAGTTTTCAAGGTTAGAGGGGGAATATCTGAAGGATGTATGATTACAGAGAATATCATTTCAAGAAGATAGAACTGGCAATAGAGGTGTTGCGGGAAACCGTGATTATACTTTTTACAGGAATCTTGTTTTTTCAGTCATGGATTGGATGTGTGCTTCTTTTACCTACATTGTATTGGAGGATAGAAAGAAGAAGGGAGAGGAAGAAACAGCAACGTTTGGAAGAACTACGCATGGATTTTAAAGA
Organism: Lachnospiraceae bacterium; assembly: GCA_030526985.1. GTDB lineage: Bacteria > Bacillota > Clostridia > Lachnospirales > Lachnospiraceae > SIG292. Next base: position 7,117 of record JAUNBT010000010.1, read on the forward strand.
AGTGATTTTATCGATGGCGGCTTCCCTTCATGCAGGATATAGCCTGGAAGAATCCATTGGACTTGCTCTGGAAGATCTTGAGAGACTGTATCCGGAAGAGAGACGTCCCATGATGGAAGAACTGATGTGGATGATGCGGAATATGGAGATTCGCATCTCGGTAGAACAATTATTTGAGGAACTGGCATATCGGTCTGATTTAGAAGAGATAAAAAGCTATGCGGTGATTTTATCGACGGTAAGAAGACAAGGTGGGAATTTGGTTCAAATCAGCCGTCAAACAGCGGAACATATCAGTGAGAAGATTCAGGTGCAGATGGAGATTGAACAGGTCATTGCAGGGAAAAAATTAGAAAAGAAGATTATGTTTTTTATGCCTTATTTTATTTTGGTTTATTTGCAGCTTACGAATGGAACTTACCTGACACCGCTGTTTCACAATTTATATGGCGGTTGCTGTATGGCAATCTGTCTCATGACGGTGTATGGAGCGGACTGGTGGGCAGAGAGGGTAATCAGAATCGAGGTTTAAGGTATGAAGAGAAAGCGGCATACAAAGAAGAAAGAGAAAGCGTCCATTTTAAAAAGGGGAACGGCCTGGTGTTATGAGAAATTTTGGAGGCAGAGAGGCAGTGCGAAAGACCGGAAACTGATGGGAAGTTTAAGGCTTCTTTATCCTGTTTCTGAGAAAGAATTAGAGCAGATGGTACAAGCTCATCGAAAAGAGCAGATTCGTCTGGTGTTGTTATTTTCTATCGTATTGCTGGCAGCAGGAATTTTGATGATTCTGCTATCTTTTGTTCCACCGAAATCGATACAGATTGAAAGAAATGATTATGGGGACGGTGAACGGACAGAGACAGTTTATCAAAATGGGAAAGAAGCGATAGAATTCGATGTAGGAGAACAGGAATATGGAGAAGAAGAACTAGAAGAAGCGTTTAAAACTGGTTTTGAGACGTTAAAAAAGGAGATGCTAGGGGAGAATACATCATCTTCTGAGGTGAGAAGTTCTCTGAAGCTTTTAACGGAAGCACCAGGAGGACTGAAAGCTGAGTGGGTATCCGGTAATCCGGATATCATCGGAGAAGACGGAACACTCTATAATGAGGACTGGGATGAGAAAAGGAAAGAGTTGGTGGATTTGACTCTTTTGTTATCCTATGGATCAAAGATAGAAAGTCAGGAATATCATCTCTATGTACAGGCCCCTATTCTAAGTGCCAATGAAAAACTTCAAAAAAAGATCCGGGATACAATCACGGGAACAGAAGAAAAAACAAGAACGCAAAAGACCTTTACACTTCCCTCAGTAATAGAAGGAATCCAAATCGAGAGAACCCAATCTGCAAAACAGAGAATTATAATCTTATTTTTAATCGTAATCTTATTCATTTTGATGTTCTATCTAAAACACACAAAATTAAAGGAAAGAATAGAAAAAAGGCAACAGGAAGTATTAGAAGACTATCCGGGAATTGTGAATCAACTGGTGCTCTATTTAGGAGCGGGCATGAATTTAAAGGCAGCCTTTGAGAAAATGTCGGATCAATATCAACAGGACCGTCAAAGCGGCAGAAAAGAATTTCGATATGCCTATCAGGAACTATATGTCATGATGAACCAGTTAAAAACAGGGACATCAGAGCGGATGGCCTATGAGCAATATGCGAAAAGAATGGGAGAAAATTGTTATCTAAGGCTGATGACCCTTGTAGTTCAAAACCTTCAAAAGGGAACTTTAGGACTCCTAAAGGCATTAAGTGAGGAAGAGGAAAGTGCATTTGCAAAGAGGTTGGACCGGGCCAGAAAAAAAGGAGAGGAAGCAGGTACCAGACTACTGTTTCCCATGCTGCTTTTGTTGGTCGTGGTAATGGCAGTCGTGATGCTTCCGGCAGTATTTCAATTTCAAAGTTATTGAGCCGGGGCAATGATGGAATACAGATAAGCAATCAAGCCAATGAAAGATTGGATTGATATAACAAAATGACGCAGTATCGGAAAGGGGGTGATAATATGCTTCGGAAGTTTTTGGCGGATGAATCAGGAATGGGTGTAGTGGAAGTTATTTTAATTATAGTCGTTCTGATTGGACTTGTGGTTATCTTTCAGTCCAACATCAAATCTGTAGTATCGAATATTTTCACGAAAATCAATTCCGGAGTATCCAAGGTGAACTAATCAGAGAAAGGAAGGGAGAACATGGGTAAGAGAAAAGAGTACTGTACTGTGGACACTGCAAAAAACCTGTCTGATTTAGAGCTTTCGAATATTCAAAACTGCCCATTTGCAACAGATCATGGTGGATATATGACCCTGTTTTCCTGTTTGCTGTTTCTTGTGTTGATGAGTGTTTTGTTCCTTTTATTGGATGGTATTTTAATTCAGGAGGGAAAAAGCAGGGCAAGAATGGCAGAAACAGGTGTAGGGGAACATTTACTGGCGAATTATAATGAAGTACTTGCCAGTAAGTATCATATCTATTTTCTTGATCCGAGAATGGAAGATGTGATAACGAAGCGTGCCCAGAATTATTTTACTGCATACTTTTCACCGGAATCTGTTGGACTTTTTAGAAGCAGCAGTCTTTTTAAACTGCAGATGAAAAAGGTCGATATCGAAAGCTTTGGAACGATGCAGGAGCAAAATTACCTGTACTTAAAACACGCAATAAGAGAGTTTATGAAATATGACAGTACAAAAGATCTTTTCCAGCAAATGTTAAAAAAATCAGAAAAGCAAATGAATCAGCAGACCCCAAAGATAGGGAATATCAAACAACAGATCGAACAAAAAGAAGAGGCGGCCAATCATTTACAATCCATTGAAGCAAATCAGGCTGAACCGAATAACCCAACCCCTGGAGATAAGGAACAGCAAAATGCCGCAATCGATGCTCAAAAGAACGATCCAAGAAAGATAATCCAAAAAATAATGAAATCAGGTGTGCTTGCATTTGTCACAGATGGAAAGTCTATTTCTGAAAAACAGAAACCGGATGCAGATCTCCCTTCCGACACTCAAAAAGAAAGAAACGAATCCCTGCCAAATAATCCGATGGGTTCTCTTTCGACGATGAAATCCCTTTTAGACAGCCGGAATTTGGATGGGCTCTTGAATGATATAACAGATGATATGCTGACCTATGCATATATAAAAAAATATTTTAATAGTTATGTACTGCCTGACAAAGTGGAGCAGACAGTGCTCAGCTATGAGATAGAATATATCCTCGGAGGACAGACCAGTGATCAGGAGAACTTAAAATATGTGGTGAACCGACTGATATTATTGCGGTTTGGTTCTAACATGGTTTATGCAGTAACAGATGCTGAGTTGAACGCACAGGCACTTTCTCTGGCAACAGCCCTTGTGGGAATTACCGGGCTTGCACCTGTGATAGAAGGAGTAAAATATACGATTTTAGGTGCGGTAAGTTTTGGAGAAGCACTTCTGGATGTAAAAGCATTATTGTCAGGAAATAAAGTACCGCTTGTTAAGACAAAAGCGGACTGGAAGTTGTCCGTTTTGGGGGCAGCTAATCTGCTAGAAACAAAAGAACAGACAGGATATGATACAGGGTTAGATTATGAGGAATATGAATTACTTCTCCTTCTTACGCAGATAAATAAAAAGAAGATGTATGGAAGAATGTTAGACCTGATGCAGGTGAATGTGCAGTTAGAACAGCCGGGATTTTTGGTGAAAGACTGCCGTTTTGGTCTTAAAATGAAAAGTACGGCTGAGATTAAGACCTGGTTTGGACATGGAGTGTATCAATTCCAGGACAGCCGAGAATTTTCGTATTAGATTTTTTAGTTAAAATTTTTAGCAACAGAAGGGAGCGGATATCGATGTTCTTTTGTGATTTACATAAAAAGGGTTGCCATATAATAAATTATAAAAATCCTCTCCAGGTGCAACTGCCCTCAGATATCAATTACGCTGCCCGCGACAAAAGAACATCGATATTCAGCTCCCAAAGAGGCTCTATGACTATAGAAGCTGCGATAGTGCTGCCACTGTTGCTATGCGCATTTATGGGGATTTTAATGTGGGCACAGGTGATGATGGCAGATCAGGAAATGCAGACAGCATTGTTAGAGACAGGAAGACAGCTTGCAAGAAAAGAGTATCTGCTTTCAGAAAAAGGACAGGAAGGAGCTTCTGTAAAGGTTTCCGGGGTTTTATTTCGCCAAATTCAGAGACAGGAAAATGGAGCATCGGCCAAATTTGTATCAGGAATATCCCTTGCCGGATCAGAATACAGAGAAAGTTCAAAAGAATTATACCTTCATTTACAATATAAAGTAAAAATCAATACGCTTTTACTGGGAAACTGGCAGCTTCGGCTGCGAGGGGGACTCATTCAAAAAGCATGGAATGGATATGCACCGGCAGAGGGAGAAACTACGGACAAAGGTTCCGATTATGTCTATGTGACAGAGGATGGTGAGGTATATCATACGGATGGCCAGTGTTATCACCTGCATGTCACAATATCGGAGACCACGGATGTTGATCCGTACTATGATGGAAAGACATCTTACAGGCCGTGTGAACACTGTATTCATAAAGGGGATGGGAGAGCAGGAGTTTTGTATATTCCCAAAGAAGGTGACTGTTATCACACAGACCCATCCTGTAGTGGACTGACCCGCACCGTACATTATGTAAAGAAAGAGGAAATCGGGGATTTGAGACCGTGCAGCCACTGTGGACAGAAATAGTGAAGGAGAGAATTTAAAATGAAGAAGTTATACAATCATCAAGGAGGGTATTTTACTGTGGAAGCGAGTATGATTATTCCGACGGTGCTCTTTTGTGTATTCGGAATTTTATATGTGTCCTTTTACCTGTATGACTTGGGTGTTGTAAGAAGCCTGCTGGATGAAAAAGCAGTCGCTCTTTCCGATGTGATTAAAACAGAGGCAGATATAGAAGACGGAAGCTTTGACAGCAGGAAACTTAAGTCCCGTTCCCTGACATTTTTGCTAAAGAGCAGTTATCCATCCTCAGCAAAAGAAGCGGAGGAAAGTTTTCGAAGTGAGATTTCTAAAAAACTGCTCGTATCCCAGATAAATCAGGTGCATTTTACAGCAGGTTGGCAGAAAGTGACAGGGAAAGTGACACTCTCCTATCGGATTCCCATTCCTGTCATCGGAAATCTGATTGGAAATGTGTGGAAGAAAGAACTTAGGGTAATACTTGAAAATGGAAATAACGCAGAACAAATGAGAAGGTGGGATCAGCTTGAATAAGCGTTTTGTGAGAAATGGTCTGGAATATTATATGGAGGTAGAACCGCAAGAAGGACAGGATTATGAGTATCATATGCTGATGGAAAATCGAATCAGCAATCTGCTTCCCCTTCAGAGGGAAAAAATCAATGATAAAGTAATGCTCATTTATCCGGTCAATCATGTGAAGCCTTTCTGGATAACAACCGAAAAAATGTGGATAAGCGGCAGACAATTTTATTCCATTGTGGACAGCTTAATAAAAACCATAGAAGAAGTCAGGCGATATTTGCTCAAACCGGATAATCTGGTCTTAGAGATGGATTGTCTATTCTGGGAATTAGACAGGTATCAGCTCCATTTTATTTATCTTCCGGGATATCAGCAGGATATATTTAGGCAGATGATAAATTTTGTTGAAAAACTATTGCAAAAGATAGAACATCGGGATAAAGAGGGGATTTCATTTGCCTATGGACTGTATCATTTGTTAAAAGAAGGAACGGTAGATATCGATGATTTAAAAGAATATCTTGGGAATTTTACAACAGGCGACAGAGCTGACGGGAATTTGAGTAGAACGGAGACCGCCTATGTTCCGGGGATCAATGATATCAGAACTCCGGGAATCAATCACACCAGAACTCCAGGAATCAACGGTACCAGAATGCAGGAAACAATTGACACCAGAACGCAAAAAACAATGGATAGCAGGAGACAAAAACCGAGTAGTGCCAGAACAGATGAAAAAGGGAAAGATAAGAAGAAAACAGATAAAAATGCAGATAAAAAACAAAAAAACGAAATCGGAAGAATGATTCTGTTGGCGGTATGCGCAGTGATATTTCTAACCGGACTTCTTGTACTTTTTTATATGCTGTATCTGATCTATTGGCATGGGATTGAAGCGTGGAAACGAAACGTTCTTCTTGCTGTAGGTTTTGTCCTTTTGCTGGACGGAATCGTCCTTTTATCCCAATGGAAAAAAATAAAAAAAGAGAAGGAATTGGATATCTTAATGGACGAAATGAAAATAAAAACAGCAGTCGTGCCAGTCTCTATCCATCAACCAGAGACATACCAATCGGAGCCATGTCAGCCAGAGACGCACCAATCAAAGCCGTACCAACCAGAGATGTATCAGCCTGAGCCATATCAACCGGAGACGACAGTATTGAATTGGAATTATACTGCACAAGAGGAGCGGGAAACCTGTGTCAGACTGATGGGAAAGGGAACGAATCCAGTGAGGGAAATCCGAATCGACAAAACACCGTTTGTCATCGGAAACTATCATACCGGAATCGATTATCGGATTGAAAGAAGTCAGATTAGCCGTTTTCATGTATCCATCTTAGAAAGGTCAGGGGAATATTATATCAAGGATCTGCATTCTACAAATGGAACCCGTGTGTGCGGAGTGAGATTAGAATTAGATGAAGAGCGGCTGCTGTCCCATGGAGATGAGGTTATGTTGGCAGATTTGACCTTTTCTTTTGAAAAGAATTAAATTTCCTTGAATCCATTTGGAGAATCCCCTATAATACTAGTCAGATGACAAAAACGACTAGAAAGGTGATTATCATGGAACCGAGAGTAACACCGGCAAATACAATTCTCATTGTAATTAACATTGGGGTATTTCTTATCCTGAGTCTGATTGGAAATACAGAGTCAGCAGAATTTTTGTACCAGTGTGGTGCAATGGAATGGCAGACCATTTTAGAGGGTGGCGAATATTATCGAATTTTCACCTCCATGTTTTTGCATTTTGGGTTTGAGCACATATTTCAAAATATGATTTTTCTATTTCTAATTGGCTGTTATTTAGAAGATGCTTTGGGGAGCGTCCGCTATTTTATATTTTATCTGCTTGCGGGAATCGGTGCAGGCTTTTGTTCCCTTGGTGCCGATGCCCTGCTTCAGGCAAATGTTGTCTCCGCAGGTGCGTCGGGGGCAATCTTTGGTGTAGTAGGAGGCCTTTTGAGTGTGGTACTTCGTAATAAGGGAAGATTCGAGGGAATCGGTCTGGGCGGTATGGTGATTATGATCATCGGAAGCCTTTATTATGGATTTACCTCCAGCGGGGTTGACAATGTGGCCCACGTGGGCGGTTTCGTCTGGGGACTTTTGCTGGGATTTTTATTCTATCGAAAAAGCCGGAAAAATTAAATGAAAATCACAGCCGTCCTGTTCTAGAGAGCGGACATAGATGTGGCCATGGTGTTTTTCCACCAGCTCTTTTACGACAGAGAGGCCGATTCCATGTCCGCTTTCTTTTGTTGTTATCCCATAATCAAAGATATGAGGAAGCTTAGATTCGGGAATACCGCAGCCGTTGTCCTCTAATTTTATAATAATTTGATCCTTAAAACAGGCGAGAATCAAAGTGGCTTCCGGAAACCAATTGTGGGAAATATTTTCGGAATCCTGCTGTTTTAAGGCAAGTGCGTCGTAGCTGTTGGATAGAAGATTATTAAAAATCTGCACGACTTCATAGGGAGTCCCCATCATTTTTAAGGAGTCCTGATGTTGATTTATGTAAGTCAGGCGAAATCCTCTCCTGCTGTAACGAAGTTTCCAGGAGTGAGTGAGACTTTGCAAAAGGGTGTGAATAGAAAAGATTTCACTGGTCTGTTTTTCTTCCAGCATTTCTGTGGAAGCAGCGACTAAAGTATTTTCATCCGATGAAAGAATGTGGGAGCCTACAAAACGGGCGAGCTGGCAGGTGTCCTGTTTCATGGCAGCCCAGCTTTTGTCTGTTGACAAAGCGTTGTACTTTTCTTCTATATTTTGCATTTGGCTCAAAATCACAGAGAGATAGTTGTTGATTTCATGGCTCAATTTTGATGTGTCTGACATAAAAATCCTCCTTTATACTGCGGCTTTCTTTGAAAAAGCCTTCTGGTAATAAGGGTAGCAGGAAAGACAAACAGGTTCAAAGATTTTCGTCTGAAAAATATCGCCTAAAATCGGCAAATTAGTGGGATATGTAAGAAATACTTGAGAAAAACCTGCTTTTTTGATAAAAAGAAAAACTTTTCTTCCTATTCAACATATGTTACAATGACTGAGAAAACCTGTGTAACAGGAAAAGGAACCGAAGATATAAAATCTTGGGTGATTAGATATGAGGTGAGTATATGTCTTATATGGCTCTCTATCGAAAATGGAGACCAGGGATATTTGAAGATGTCAGAGGACAGGAGCATATCGTGACCGCATTGAAAAACCAGATCAAAGCAGACCGGATTGGCCATGCTTATCTGTTTTGCGGAACCCGGGGTACGGGAAAGACGACCGTGGCAAAGCTGTTTGCAAAGGCAGTCAACTGTGAACATCCGGTGGATGGAAGTCCCTGTGGGACCTGTCCGACCTGTCAGGCGATTGCAAGCCAGAGTTCTATGAATGTTATTGAAATCGATGCTGCATCCAACAATGGCGTGGATAATATTCGTGAAATCAGAGATGAAGTACAATATTCTCCGGCGGAGGGAAAATATAAGGTTTATATTATCGATGAAGTCCATATGCTTTCTATAGGAGCCTTCAACGCTCTTTTGAAAACATTAGAGGAACCGCCTTCTTATGTAATCTTTATTCTGGCGACGACGGAGGTACACAAGATTCCGGTTACTATATTGTCCAGATGTCAGAGATACGATTTCAGACGAATTTCAATCGATACCATTTCAGAACGGCTCTCGGAGCTTATGGTAAAAGAAGAGATTGAAGTGGAAGAGAAGGCAATCCGTTATATTGCAAAAGCCGCAGACGGTTCGATGCGTGACGCATTAAGTCTTTTGGATCAGTGTATCGCCTTTTATCTTGGAAAGAAGCTGACCTACGATAATGTGTTGGAAGTCTTGGGTGCAACAGATACAGAAGTATTTAGCCGTTTGATCCGGATGATATATGCACAGGATACGAAGGGAATTCTTGATCTTGTGGAAGAGATGATGCGGGAGGGAAGAGAACTGAACCAGTTCGCTACGGATTTCCTCTGGTATATAAGAAACCTTCTGCTTCTTCGGACCTGCGACAATGCAGAAGAGACTCTGGATATGTCGACAGAAAACAGAAAACTTTTAGAGGAGGAAGCTCAGCTTTTTGATGAGGAGATTTTAATGCGTTATATTCGCGTAATTTCTGAACTGCTCAATCAGATGCGGTATTCAACCCAGAAAAGAGTTCTTTTGGAAGTAGGTCTCATTAAACTGGCAAAACCTCAGATGGAGACAGACACTTCCAGTCTGCTGCAGCGCATTGTTCAGCTAGAACAAAAGCTGGAGAATGGAATTGTGGTAAAGGAGACAGTCGACTCAAGTGGAGGCGGAGCCATCCAGAATGCGGGAGATGACAAATCCAGTCAGTCAGAATCTGAAGGAAGCGATACCCCAGATGCCGGGAGGAACGGGGAAGCTGAGATTGAGCGGCGGTATGAACCGGCAACCGCAGAGGAAGTGAAAAAGATGGCATCCGGCTGGCAGCGGTTAGCAGGAGGCGTCGGCTATCCGATGAAACGATATTTAGACGAAGCAGTGGTGATGGCGAGAGAAGACGGAAAAGGACTTCGATTATTATTTCCACTTACACCGGACGGCGAGATTGCAAAGGCCTATTTTGACAGAGAAAAACACAAAGAGGCTTTAACAGAAGAATTATCAAGGCTGACTGGAAGGGTGACAGAGGTGGAAACCGGGCAGCTAACCCAGGAAGAACAGCCAAAAGAGACAATTCTTGATTTAAGCAAAATAAAAATGCCAGTAACTTTTGAATAAAAAGAAAACAATAGAAAGAGAATAAAAGGAGGAACAAATAATGGCAAGACGTGGCGGAGGATTTCCGGGTGGTATGCCCGCGAACATGAACAATTTAATGAAACAGGCACAAAAGATGCAAAAACAGATGGAAGACACAACAAAGGAGCTTCAGGAGAAAGAATATGAAGCCACCGCAGGTGGCGGAGTCGTAAAAGTTGTTGTATCCGGAAATAAAGAAGTAAAATCCGTATCTTTGGCAGAAGAAGTAGTAGACCCGGATGATATTGAGATGCTTGAGGACTTGATTGTCGCAGCAACCAATGAGGCACTCAGAGCGATGGAAGCAGATGCCCAGGAGAAGATGGGTAAACTGACCGGAGGTCTGGGAGGAGGCTTCCCGTTCTAATGGATTATTACAGCAGCCAGATTTCGAATCTGATTGAGGAACTTTCCAGACTTCCCGGAATTGGTTCAAAATCAGCCCAGAGACTGGCATTTCACATTATTAATATGCCAAAGGATCAGGTGGAGAAATTATCCGGAACAATTCTCGAAGCCAGAAGAAAAGTAGCTTACTGTAAGAGCTGCTGTACACTGACAGACGGAGAATTGTGTCCAATCTGCGCCAGCGAAAAGCGGGATCACTCTACAATCATGGTGGTGGAAAATTCAAGAGACTTGGCGGCATATGAAAAAACCGGTAAGTATGACGGAGTCTATCATGTGCTTCATGGAGCAATTTCGCCGATGCTTGGAATTGGTCCGGGGGATATTAAGTTAAAAGAACTGATGGAACGGCTGCAGGGAGATGTAAAGGAACTTATCCTTGCGACGAATTCCAGTCTGGAAGGGGAGACGACAGCGATGTATATTACAAAACTCGTCAAACCGACAGGAATCAGGATAAGTAAAATCGCCAGCGGTGTTCCCGTAGGCGGTGATTTAGAATACATTGATGAAGTGACACTTCTTAGGGCCTTAGAAGGTCGAATTGAATTGTGATGGATATGACAGATAGGGGCAAAAATTACAACAAAACATATTCAAAAGAAAGTCAAAAGAAAGGTTATGGTGAAACAAAGATGAAACGAATCGGAATGTTAACAAGCGGCGGGGATTGCCAAAGTTTAAATGCCACAATGCGTGGTGTTGTCAAAGGACTCCATCAATTAGTGCCTGGAGGCGTTGAAATCTACGGATTTGAAAACGGATATAAAGGCCTGATTTATGGAAATTACAGAAAGCTTTCCGGAAAAGATTTTTCTGGAATTTTAACAACGGGAGGAACGATATTAGGTACTTCCAGACAGCCATTTAAGCTGATGAGAGTGCCGGATGAAAATGGTCTGGATAAAGTTGAGGCAATGAAAAGCACATATGCCTATCTGAAACTGGACTGTTTAGTTGTTCTTGGCGGAAATGGAAGTCAGAAGACAGCCAATCTTTTAAGAGAAGAAGGATTAAACGTTGTCGCCCTTCCAAAAACAATTGACAATGATTTATGGGGAACAGATATGACCTTTGGTTTCCAGAGTGCCGTAGATTTAGCTACCCATGATATAGACTGTATTCATACGACTGCGGCATCCCATAACAGAGTGTTCATCGTTGAACTGATGGGTCACAAGGTTGGATGGGTTACCTTACATGCGGGAATTGCAGGCGGTGCCGATATTATTCTGATTCCGGAGATTCCTTATGATATCCGCAATGTAGTCGGTGCATTAGAGAGAAGAAAGGAACAGGGCAAAGGATTTTCCATTCTTGCAGTCGCAGAGGGAGCAATTTCAAAAGAAGATGCAGCCCTTTCCAAAAAGGAATACAAAGAGAAGTTAAAAAAGAGAACGTATCCGACCGTAGGATATGAACTTGCAGCAGAGATTGAAGATATGACAGATTTTGAAGTGAGAGTGACAGTGCCGGGACATACCCAAAGAGGTGGACAGCCTTGTCCATTTGACAGAGTTATTTCCAGCCGACTTGGCGTTAAGGCAGCAGAATTGATTGCAACAGAGCAGTATGGCTTGATGGTAGCAATGAAAGGATTCGAAATCACAACAACTCCGCTTGAAAAAGTGGCAGGCAAATTAAAATATGTGACGCCGGACAGCGACATTGTAAAACAGGCGAAACACTTAGGTATTTCTTTCGGAGATTGACGGAGGGTAATTATGAGACAGGAGATAGGGGAAAAAATCAAACTGTGGGATGTAAACAAAATACAATATGGCGATTCAGACAATCCACATGAAATATTAGGACGCCATATCGTAAGTACAGGGCAGGTAATCAGCGCATTTCATCCGGATGCGGTCAGCATGAAGGTAATATTTGCGGATGGTTCTGAATATGAGATGGAACCTGCGGAGAGAACACAGGTCTATTCTGCTTTTATTGGGCACAAAGAATTGTTGCCTTATCGAATCAGGATGGCATTTCCCGATGGTAATCAGTGCGAAACGCATGATCCGTACTGCTTTGAACCGCAGATTACAGATTTAGATCTCTATCTATTTGGCAAGGGAACCCATTATGAGATTTATGATAAACTAGGCGCACACCCGACGACAGTGGATGGAGTAGAGGGAACCTATTTTGCTGTCTGGGCTCCAAATGCAAAAAGAGTCAGTGTAGTGGGTGATTTTAATCACTGGGACGGCAGAGTACATCCGATGCGAAGATTAGGTTCCATCGGTGTGTTCGAGCTGTTTTTACCCGGAGTGAAAAAAGGTGATCTTTATAAATATGAAATCAAGACAGATTTAGGCCGGATTATATTAAAGGCAGATCCATACGGAAATAGCTGTGAGGTCCGCCCGAATACTGCATCCGTTGTGGCAGATTTATCAAGCCACAGCTGGACGGATCAAAAATTCATGAAAAAACGCGCGAAAGGGCAGTACTATCAGGAGCCAATGTCCATATATGAAGTGCATCCTGGGTCCTGGCGGCGAAAGGGCGAGAAGGGCGAAGAGATGCTCACCTATCGTGAGCTTGCAAAAGAGTTTACAGAGTACGTGCTTATGATGGGATATACCCATGTTGAGCTGATGGGAATTGCTGAGTATCCTTTCGACGGTTCCTGGGGATATCAGGTGACTGGATATTACGCACCAACCTCCCGTTTTGGAAGTCCGGAGGATTTCATGTATCTTGTGGATTATCTGCATAATCATGGCATCAGTGTGATTCTGGACTGGGTTCCGGGACATTTTCCAAAAGACGGACATGGACTGGCAAAGTTTGATGGCACCTGTCTTTATGAGCATCCGGATGTGAGAAAAGGAGAGCAGCCGGAGTGGGATACTTTAGTATTTAATTATGAAAGAAATGAAGTAAAGAACTTCCTGATCGGAAATGCCCTGTTTTGGCTGAAAAAGTTCCATATCGACGGAATCCGGGTTGATGCGGTGGCTTCCATGCTCTATTTGGATTATGGACGAAAAGAAGGACAGTGGGCAGCCAATCAATATGGCGGCAATGAATATTTAGAAGCCGTAGAGTTTTTAAAACATCTCAACTCCATCGTGACAGAAAAAGGAGAGGGCGGCTACATTATCGCAGAGGAATCTACGGCCTGGAAGGGTGTGAGCGTTCCGTTAGAATGCGGCGGTCTGGGATTTCAGTTTAAATGGAATATGGGCTGGATGCACGATTTCTTAGAATATATGAGCAAGGATCCGATTTACAGAAAATATGATCACTGGAAGCTGACCTTCAGCATGATGTATGCTTATTCGGAACATTTTGTCCTGGTATTATCCCATGATGAAGTAGTACATATGAAAGGCTCCATGATTAATAAAATGCCGGGCGAATACTTCGATAAATTTGCCAATTTACGAGCGGCCTACGGATTTATGTTCGCCCATCCGGGAAAGAAGCTTTTATTCATGGGTCAGGAATTTGGCCAGTGGGCCGAGTGGGACGAAAAGAAGAGCTTAGACTGGCATCTTTTAAATGAAGATATGCACAGAAAGCTTCAAAATTATATGAGTCATCTACTTCATTTGTACAAAGAGTATAAAGCATTTTATGAGGGCGATTACGATTCCTACGGTTTTCAATGGATTAACTGTGATGACAATGAAAAAAGTTTCCTGTCCTTCGTAAGAAGAACGAAAAACGGGAAAAAGAGTCTGTTGTTTGTATGTAACTTTGTTCCGGTTGGAAGAGAAGGTTTTCGCGTGGGCGTTCCGAATACAGGAAAATACAAACTGATTTTAAATAGTGACGAGGAGCAGTTCGGCGGAAGCGGAACCTATCAGACAAAGGAATCCCAGATGGCGAAGAAAATTGAGTGGGATAATCGGGAACAGTCCATTGAGATGAACCTGCCGCCACTTGGTATGTTAGTATTTGAATACATTGATAAAACGCTGGAAAAATAAAAGAAAAATCCGAGGAGGTATGGGTAAAATGAAACAGGAAGATTGTATTTTTTGTAAAATAGCAGGCGGAGAGATTCCATCGGCAGTGATTTATGAAGATGAAGATTTTCGCGTGATTTTAGATGTGGCACCTGCCGCAAAAGGTCATGCTTTGATTCTGCCAAAGAATCATTATAAAGATTTGTGGGAGCTTGGCGAGAAAGAATCTGCTGCGATTATGGCTCTCGCAGCGAAAGTGACAAAGGCACAAAAAGAAGCATTACACTGCGATGGTATCAACGTACTGCAAAATAACGGAACGGCAGCAGGACAGTCTGTTTTCCATTTTCATATGCACTTGATTCCACGTTACGAAGAGGATCAGGTTGAAATTCCATGGAAGACCCTTTCCTACGAAGACGGTGAGATGGAAAAAACAGCAGATGCCATAAGAAAAGCACTGTAGAGGAGAATCGTATGGCAAAAATAAGCTGGAAACCGGGCAACATGGTTTATCCTTTGCCGGCTGTGATGGTAACAGTCCGGGGAAAAGACGGAAAAGATAACATTATTACAATTGCATGGACGGGAACGGTATGTACCAATCCGCCCATGCTCTATATCTCTGTCCGAAAGGAGCGCTATTCCTATCATCTGTTAAAGGAAGCAGGAGAGTTTGTTGTCAATCTTACAACAGACAGGCTGGTGAGAGCGACGGATTACTGTGGGGTCCGCTCCGGTGAAAAGGTGGATAAATTCGGCGAGACAAGACTGACGAAGGAAGAGGCAAAGAAAATCAACTGTGCCATGATTGGGGAAAGTCCAGTGAATATTGAATGCCGAATCCGACAGGTCATTCCGTTAGGTTCTCATGATATGTTCCTTGCAGATGTTGTCAATGTAAATGTGGACGATCAATATATGGAAGAAAATGGACGGTTCGACCTTTCTTTGTCAAGCCCTCTTGTGTACTCCCATGGAGAATATTACAAAATCGGAAAAAAGATAGGAAGTTTTGGCTTTTCAGTAAAAAAGAAGAAGAGAAAAAGAAAATCTTAAGATTTTTTTTGAAAAATGGTTAAAAAACACAATTTACAAATGCATTTTATATGATATAATAAACGTTAATACATTGTATAAAAGTATTGTGGAGTAGAATGTCAAGCTATACGAAGTATGGCGTTTATTATATATAGTAGAGGTGCAAAATGGATCAATATATCATCAAGGGTGGAAACCCTTTAGTGGGAGAAGTCGTAATCGGTGGAGCTAAGAATGCAGCACTTGGAATTTTAGCGGCAGCTATTATGACAGATGGAGAGTGTCATATTGATAATATGCCAGATGTAAGAGATACGAATGTTCTTTTGCAGGCAATGGAACAGATTGGAGCGAAGGTAAACCGCACAGGTGCCCATGAGGTAATCATCAGCGGTAAGAACATAGACAGCAGCGATGATTTGATCGTTGACAATGAATACATCAGAAAGATCAGAGCTTCCTATTATTTAATCGGAGCTCTGCTTGGAAAATATAAGAAAGCCAAAGTAGTACTGCCGGGAGGCTGTGATATCGGAAGCAGACCGATTGATCAGCATATCAAAGGATTTGAAGCACTCGGTGCACAGGTGGAGATTAGTCATGGACTCATTCAGGTCGAGGCCGAGGAATTAAGAGGAACCCATATTTATCTCGATGTGGTGTCTGTGGGAGCGACGATTAATATTATGATGGCGGCTTCCTTAGCCAGAGGCAATACCATTATCGAGAATGCAGCGAAGGAGCCACATATTGTAGACGTAGCAAACTTTTTGAACAGTATGGGTGCGAATATTAAGGGTGCAGGTACGGATGTCATTCGTATTAAAGGTGTGGAAGCCTTTCATGACACGAATTATTCGATTATCCCGGATCAGATTGAGGCCGGAACTTTTATGACGGCAGCGGTTGCAACAAAGGGCGATATTATGGTCCGCAATGTGATTCCGAAGCATTTAGAGGCAATCTCAGCAAAGTTGTTTGAGATTGGAGCAGAAGTGGATGAGTTTGATGATGCGGTGAGAGTGGTTGCTTCAAGAAGATTAAAACCGACGCAGATTAAGACTCTGCCATATCCGGGATTTCCAACGGATATGCAGCCACAGATGGCCGTAGCATTAGCGCTGTCCAAGGGAACCAGCGTTATAACAGAGAGTATTTTTGAGAACCGTTTCCGTTATGTAGACGAGCTGACGAAGATGGGTGCCAGCATTAAGACAGAGGGAAGCACTGCGATTATCGTAGGAGTGGAAGAATATACAGGGGCAAGAATGAGCGCACCGGATCTTCGGGCTGGAGCTGCCTTAGTCATTGCCGCATTGGCAGCTGATGGATATTCCACGATTGACCAGATTGGATATATTTTAAGAGGCTATGAGAAATTTGATGAGAAATTAAGAGAATTGGGCGGTATGATCGAGATAGCAGATACAGACCGCGAGATACAGAAGTTCAAGCTGCGGATAGGATAAGCAAAGGACCATAAAGGAAGATAACATGAAACAAAGATATGTGCAAAAGAAGTTATATAAGCTATCTGGATGGATTGAGATTTTCATATCGATTATTCTTGTTATAGCAGTCATGATATTTGCAGTGGGACTGATTAAGAATCTGTACGATATCGTCATTGTCGGGGAAGAAAGAATGTCCTTGTTCAATGATTTCCTTGGCAATGCATTTCAGATTGTCATTGGAATTGAGTTCATCAAGATGTTGTGCAAGCATACACCAAACACTGTAGTAGAGGTTTTGATGTTTGCCATGGCAAGACAGATGGTCGTGGAACATACTTCTCCACTGGAGAATATTTTGTGTGTGTTAGGAATTGCAATCCTATTTCTGATTCGGCGTTTTCTCTTTACAGAGATTGATAAAGAAGACCATTATCAGGATTCAATTACCGCTCAGAGGATTGAACGGAATGCAAGGCATGACGATAGAGATGATTTAAAGGAACAATCCATGCAATAAAACAAATGGATAAACAAAAACAGATAGATAAGTAAAAGAGACAGTATCCGGGTAAATCCGGTTTACTATATAGAAAGACTTCTCTTATTCAGAGCGATGGAGGCGCAAGGGCCTGTGAAGTCGCGGCAACCCCAGATTATTGGAAGGTGCCGGCCGAAGCGATAGCAATATCGAACAATAGGAGGATTGGAACGCAATTAATGAGGTCCGGTCTTCGGGCCTTTCTTCATTCTAATAGAAATACTAGTAGAAGGTTTTCCAATTATCCGTCAGAGAAGACAAGACACAATAAACAGTATTAGTCAAATGGAGGAAAAACCATGGAGAAATTATTATTTACTTCAGAGTCAGTAACAGAGGGACATCCTGACAAGATGTGTGACCAGATTTCCGATGCCGTGTTGGATGCCTTGTTAGAACAAGATCCAATGAGCCGTGTCGCATGTGAGACAGCAATCACAACAGGGCTTGTATTAGTGATGGGAGAAATCACGACAAAGGGATATGTGGATATTCAGAAAGTAGTTCGTGATACAATCACAGATATCGGATATACAAGAGGAAAGTATGGATTTGACGCAGCTACCTGTGGTGTTATCGTAGCCTTAGATGAGCAGTCAACAGATATTGCTATGGGTGTGGACAAAGCACTTGAGGCAAAGGAAAATAAGATGTCCGATGAAGAAATCGAGGCAATCGGAGCCGGAGACCAGGGTATGATGTTTGGATATGCCAGCAATGAGACAGAGGAACTTATGCCATATCCAATTTCTCTGGCACATAAGCTTGCATTACAGCTTACAAAGATCAGAAAAGACGGCACCCTTTCTTATTTAAGACCGGATGGAAAGACACAGGTTACGGTAGAATATAACGAAGAGGGAAAACCGGTTCGTTTGGATGCAGTCGTACTTTCTACACAGCATGACCCGGAAGTAACCCAGGAACAGATTCATAAGGATATTAAAAAATATGTCTTTGATGAAATTCTCCCTGCTGATATGGTAGATGAGAATACAAAATTCTTTGTAAATCCGACAGGACGTTTTGTCATCGGCGGCCCACATGGGGACAGCGGACTGACAGGAAGAAAGATCATCGTAGACACATACGGCGGATACGCACGTCATGGCGGCGGAGCATTTTCTGGAAAAGACTGCACAAAAGTTGACCGTTCTGCAGCATATGCAGCCCGCTATGCAGCAAAGAATATTGTGGCAGCCGGTTTAGCAGACAAGTGTGAGATTCAGCTTTCCTATGCAATCGGTGTGGCACAGCCAACCTCTATCATGGTGGATACTTTCGGTACTGGAAAAATAGATGATGAGAAATTAGTGGAAATCGTAAGAGAGAACTTTGATCTTCGTCCAGCAGGAATTATCAAAATGTTAGATCTTAGAAGACCAATCTATAAGCAGACAGCAGCCTATGGACATTTTGGAAGAAATGATTTGAATCTGCCATGGGAAAAGACAGATAAGGCAGAAGTTTTAAAGGCATATCTGGCTTAGTATCGGGTGTCTTAGGTATAAGAAAAACTAGTTTTTGACAGTGATAAGAAACCGGGTCAAAGTATTTTTGACCCGGAAAATTCAGCTAAGCGATAAAAAAGGAGGAA
>JAUNBT010000010.1:26129-40184 GCA_030526985.1 Lachnospiraceae bacterium
GAGCACGACAGGAACCGCGTCAGGGCATTTGAGAAGAAGACAACGAAAGCCCAAAACAGCCAAAAAAACAAAATATAAAGTCAGTGTAGATTATGATTATAAATTGATTGCCTGTGTTGTTTTATTAGCGGGGTTCGGTTTGATCGTACTCTATTCATCCAGCTATTATTCGGAGGGAGGCAGTCTGTTTCTAAAACAGGGGATTTTTACTGTGGCAGGCATGATATTAATGTTTCTTCTTGCAAACTTTGATTATCATTCTTTCCGGAGAATAGCGATTCCTATGTATATTTTTTCTTTAGGGACCACGCTTTTAGTTCTCACAAAGCTGGGTTTGGAAATCAATGGAGCCCGCCGCTGGATTGATTTGAAAGTCACCACCTTTCAGCCGGCCGAGTTTGTGAAGCTGGCATTGATTCTTGCCGTGGCAGGCATTTTGTCTACTTATTGGAATAAACTCAATAAAAGAAGCTTGAATATTGCGTTGCTGATTGTAATGCTGATTCCAGCTGGCATTACTTTTTTTATCACAGATAACATGAGCAGTGCCATGATTCTTCTTGTGATTGCCTATGGAATGATTTATCTGGCTCATCCGCAGGATAGACTCTGGCTGCTTGCGGCGATTCTCGTACTTCTCCTGGCAGCCTTGTTGATTTTCTATATTGTGAAGATAAAAGCGTATGATCCGGATGAAAGTTTTCGTTATACCAGAATTCGAATTTGGTTTGATCCATTTAACGATGAGTATGCCAATTCCTATCAGGTGCGGCAGGGACTGTATGGAATCGCTACAGGCGGATTGTTTGGCCGTGGACTGGGAAACAGCATTTTAAAGCAGGGTTTTTTGCCAGAGCCTTATAATGATATGATTTTTGCCGTACTCTGCGAAGAGATGGGTCTTTTTGGGGCAGGCATGGTATTGTTTTTGTTTATGTATCTGGTTGTGCGGATTTTCCGGATTGGCATGAGCGCACCGGATAAGTTCGGGTTTTTGATTTGTATGGGCGTTATGCTTCATCTGGCCTCGCAGGTCATATTGAATATACTTGTTGTAACCAACACGATAATGAATACAGGAATTACCCTGTGCTTCTTTTCGGGAGGCGGAAGCTCTCTGGTCTTTATCTATATGGAGATGGGATTAGTTCTAAGTGTTGCAAAACGGATGCAGAGAGCCTGATAAAAAAGAAGGATTTGAAAGCAAATCTATTTCTTTTTTAACATGCCTGTGGTAAAATAGAAAAGAAGCAAAAACTTAAAAGAAATGGGGCGAGGATCATTGGATGAGTTTCTAGTCGCGATAATGTCAGGTACAGCGCTTATATTATATAGTATCTTCACTTTTTTGATTTTCCGGTTTAAGAAGAAGATTTATATCAGATGGGCCATCGTGATTTTTATAGTTGCCGTTGTTTTAATTCAGGGAATCCGAAAGAGATTGTCTGTACGGTATTTAAAAAAGATAGAGATTGATTATGAGAATTATATGTTCTATGCAAAGTATACTTCATCAGCGAATCGTTTTGCATACATATTCACCTATTTGCTTCAGGATTTTATCTATGAAGTAAAGAAGACCAATAAATCATATAATATTTCCAAGGGACTCTTTCGGTTTGATGACAGCTTGGGAGAATATTATATCGACTGTCGTATGGCATGGTATGCCTATATTAAGACCAATCTTTTAAAGAACCGCTTATCGATGCATAAGCTTAGAGTGTATTCTCTTAATAAGTGTAACCAGCTGCTCCTTTCTAGATTTCCGGAACAGGAGGAAACATTCAAATCCGTGAGAGAACAGTGGACTGAGATTGTAAATCAGCTTCCTGTAAAAAAGAAGCTTCCCAAGGGCTCACTTAAGAAGTTAGAAGGAGCCCGCACGATCAACAAATTGTTTCTTACCAATCTCTATGAGATGGAGAAATCAAGAAAGTTCATGATGGATAACAAAGCCCGTTATCAGGAGATGATAGATAAGGCTGAAAGAAGAAGAGAGGACCTGCGTGGAATCAAGAATTATTATGTGGATTTAGATGGCAGGGAAAAAGAGAATTAGAAAAAGGGGGCATGGCGGTTGGCTGTGCCTTTATTTATAGTATAAAGGAGCGGGAAAATGTTGGATTATGAGTACGCCCATGAGGCCTTTTTAAAGTATCTGAAAGAGTATGATTGTGAGGATGAGAAAACCCAGCTTAAGATCGTACATACCTATGGGGTGGTTCACTGTGTAGAAGTGCTTGGTACAAAGATGAATCTTTCAGAGGAGGAGATGGAACTTGCCAAAGTCATTGCTCTTCTTCATGATATTGGAAGATTTGAACAGGTGAAACTCCATGATCAGTTTGATGACGGTGTCATGGATCATGCGGATTTTAGCATTCAGGTACTTTTCCGGCAAAGAAGAATCAACGAATTTGTCAAAAGCAGAAAATATGATCTTATCATCCGTCAGGCGATTGCAAATCATAATAAATATGCCATTGCCCCCGGACTACAGGACAGGACGCTGCTCCATGCCAAACTAATCAGGGATGCAGATAAATTAGACAATTTCAGAGTACGGTTAGCGGAAAAAATCGAGAACCTGATTTATCAGATTCCTTCCGAAGAATTGGGAAGTTACCCAATCTCAGATACGATATACAGTGACTTTAAATCCCGTCAGTGCATTTTATCGGCAAAAACAAACACGCCGATGGATATGTGGGTGTCTTATATTGCACAAATTTTTGACGTGAACTTTAAAGAGACATTTCAGTTAATCAAGGAAAAAGAGTATATTCATAAAACAGCCGACAGAATTCCATACACAAATCCCGAGACGGCCCGGAAGATGGAAGAAATCATTGCCATTGCGGATGCCTTTGTGGAGGAACAATGCAGGAAAGGAGAAGATGAGTGAGATTTAAAATACTGTTGATTGTTCTTTGTTTTACCGGATTATTTTTTTCTTCGGCAAAGACAGAGGCGGCCCAGACCATTGGAGAACAGACAGACATTCTTTTCTGGGGAGAGACAATTACAGACCCTTATTCTACAAGAGATATTACTTACCCGGACAAAGCAAAAGGATTTAACAGTTCCGGTGTTTATAAAACAAGAAAAAAAGTGACAAAGGACGGAGGTACTTCCTATCTGACATTAGAAGATGGTGTTTTAAAAGTGGAAAGTCAGGTATGGAAAGAGGCTTCACCAGATCCATTTTATGCATACTATCAGAACACAACAGAATTTTACTGGAAAGCGGAAAATGCAGATTATGAAGTGACGGTGGTGTTATCCAATCCAACCTTGGAATCCTATTCTGCTTTTTTAAGATCGGATACCCAGACTCAATCCTGGACGAAGAAAGTAAAGCCTGGAGCAGAGGTAACCCTTACGGGAACCATTTCTGTCATTGATGGGGAACTTTGTTTTTCTATTTTAGCTGACAGCAGTGCCGTCTCCGAAAAACAGGCGTCTCTTCAGGCGGTCTATGTAAAGGAAATCCGGATTACCCGTCTTGCGACAGAGGAAAAGGGAGAGACACCGACAATTTTTATCGCAGGTGATTCCACTTCCGCCTATTACAGCAGTGGAAAATCCCCCTGGGAAGGCTGGGGACAGGAATTTTATCGATATTTTACGGGCAAAAATACGGTTCGTCAGAAAAGCTATACAGAACTGGGATTTAATACAGAGTATTTGAATGGTTACCGGGAATATAAGATGAGTAATCTTACGATTGAAAACTGGTCTGTACCGGGCGAAAGTACCACCACCTTTTTAAGCTCTGGAAAATGGGACGGCATTTTAAACAAAGCAAAACCGGGGGATTATGTGTTTGTTCAGTTCGGCCATAACGACAGCGTCAAATCAAAGGGAGTCAAGTACACCAGTTTGTCGGATTATCGAAAAAATCTAAAAACATTTATAAAGAGCTGTGAGCAGCGGGGCGTCACCTGTGTCCTTTTGTCGCCGATTCCAAAATACAGTTTTACTTCATCCGGCAACTGCCAGATTTGGGTGAACAGTTATCGAAAAGCAATGAAGTCCGTGGCGGCTGCAAATAATGTTCCCTTTCTTGATATCGGCTATTATGGTTCGATTTTTCTTACCAATATTGGAAAAAGCGCTGCCAAACCCTATTATTTAATCGTGGGAAAAGGCAAATACTCTTATTTTCCAGATGGAACGAAAGATTATATCCATCTGCAAAAAAAAGGAGCAGATAAATTTGCCCAGATCGTGGCAGCCCGGATTACAAAAAACAGCAAATTAAAAGCATTGGCATCCTATTTGGATGTGGATACGAATTACTATTCGGGAATTACCAGAACAACAAGTATTACAAAGAAGAGCAAATCGGGAAAGAGTACCTGGCGGCTTTACTGGAAGAAAGTAAAGTATGCCAAATACTACAAAATATATATTTACAGCACAAAGAAAAAGAGTTATCGTTATATAACAAAACGAAGCAATACAAAGGCGAAGATTACAGGGTATAGTACGAAGAAGAAGTATAAGTTTCAGGTGAGGGCGGTATATTAGAGCATCCTTTTGACGGAATTTACAGGGAGAAAGCATAATGAAGAACAAAAATAACTGGATCAGAATCTTTTTTATACTATGCTTTTTAGGGCTTGGTATATTTACGGTCAGTCACAAAAGTAGTTTTTTTGATCCGGCAAAAAATACAAAAACTCTGCAGCAGACACAGGAACCGGAAGTGAAAGAAGGAAGAGTCTACCTGACTTACGAGTTTCAAGCGAAAAATGAGAAGACCAGATATATTCAGGTTCGTCTGACAGAAGAAAAAACAATAAAAAATGTAACCATCGATTTGCAAAAGCATAATGGAAAATCAATACAAAGTAAATCTCTGACCCTGTCAGAACTCCGGACAACCTGGCAAGTTGAGGAAAAATTAGAGGTTGATAAAACATACCAGATTGTAATCAGTTATCCAGAGAGTGAAACGATTCCTTTGGAAAAAGTGAAGATAAAATATCATACCTTCCATACCGCTGCCTTTTATGGAGCCTTGCTATTGGATTGGCTTATGATATGTGTCCTTTTATGGGACTGGTATAAAAAAAGACTGGTTGAAAAAGAGTCTTCCAAACGGATCCATTTTGATGCGATTTTGTATCTGCTCTTTTGTGGACTCCTTTCCTATTATATATTGGAATTTGTATTTGCCAATGAAATTTTCTGGGATATTCAGATTTACTATGCTTTGCATAACTGGATCTTTTGCGCCGGCATTTACCTGTTTTTGCTTGTGCTTTTTAATTCTTTTAAAATGTCTGTTATTATTGGAAATGTATTTTTTCTCATTTGGGCTATGGCGAACCGATATGTTTGGCAGTTCAAGGGACAGCCAATTCAGCCGATTGATCTGCTTAATATCAGCACAGCAGGAAGTATGGCGAAAGAATATACTTATACGTTGTCCTGGCAGATGATTGTCTCTATCATCCTGGTCCTTTCTATCATCTATCTGACGGTAAGAGGGAAAGAAAGGCGTATTCTTGTCCTTGAGGGGAAAAAGAGGTGGGGGTATCTCGCCTTTCCTGTGGTTGGAATTCTATTATTTGTGGGGAGCTTTTGTCTAATAAAAAATACGGATTATGTGTCGGATATGAATATCAAGGTCCGACTGTGGAGAAATCAGGAAACCTACAATAAATATGGAATACCTATGGGTTTTCTTGCAACTGGAAAAAATATGCAGGTGAAAGAACCGGAAGGATATTCCAAAGAAACAGTGGAAAATCTGATGGAACCTTATAAAGAGAAAGCATTAAAAAATACAGAGAGCCAGAATAGCATTTCTGGTGATAATACTGCAACAACGCAGGAAACAGAGCAGCCCAATATTATTACGATCATGAATGAATCTTTTGCGGATTTGTCCTACATTAAGCCGGATTTGAAAACGAATGTACCGTATTTATCCTTCTATAACTCTTTAAAGGAAAATACAATCAAAGGCCATCTGTTAGTCAGTCCTTTTGGCGGCTGGACGGCCAATTCAGAATATGAATATTTATTTGGGCACTCGATGGAACTTTTAGGTGCTGCGATTCCCTATTCTCAGTATCTGAACACAGAACATAGTACGCTGGCTTCGAATTTGAAGGCACTGGGCTATCACACGATTGCCTATCATCCGCACAAACCGAATAACTGGCGGAGAGCTTCTGTTTATCCGAATATGGGATTTGATCAGTTTATTTCCCGTGACGATATGGAAATACAGGATTCCGACAAAATACGTACCTTTGTCAGTGACGAAGTTGATTATGAAGAATTATATAAGATAATGGAAGAAAAAGAGGAAGGAGAAAAGGAGTTTATTTTCAATGTCACTTTGCAAAATCATGGAGGATACACTTACGACGGGGATGATTTTCAGGCAGATGTCCAGATTGAGGGCGCCAATTATGCGGAGGCGAATCAATATCTGACCTTAATCAAGAAAAGTGATGAGGCCTTAAAGAAATTAATTACCTATTTTGAAAATTATGATGAACCGGTTGTGATTGTATTTTATGGAGACCATTACCCAAATCTTTCTTCAGAATGCTATGACTGGTTATATGGAAAGTCGGAGAAGAAATTGTCATTGGAAGAGACGCAGAAAAAATATTCAGTTCCTTTCTTCATTTGGACGAATTACGATATTCAGGAGGAAGAGAATGTTTATATGAGTACAAACTATCTGAGTACGAAGCTTATGGAAGTGGCAGGTCTTAACAAAACACCTTATCAGGAGTATTTGACTGAGCTGCAGGAGTCGATTCCCTGTATCAACGTGAACGGATATATGGATAAAACTGGAACTTGGTATCGGTTAGACGTCGAGAGTGAATACACGAATCTCTTGACGAATTATAACATGATTCAGTATAATGAATTATTCGACAAGAAAAATAAGGTAGAGGATTTCTTTCAATTTGAATAAGAAAAAGCGTCGGTTTTTATACGAATATTGAAAAAAAAGTATAAGTGTGATAAAATGAAGAAAATGTTAAGAAATGATTACTTTTTGATTATGATTTAGATAAATATAAGGGAGAGTACAATGAGTCAGGAAAAGATAGTCGGTTTTCAGATAAAGGAAGAGATAGCGGCCGTCTGGAAAACGATGGAAGACGGGAAGATTGTGTATGAAATCAGACCATCTGAGAGCCAGAAGATTGGGGAGATAGAGTTTCTTTTAACCAGTGAGCAGAGTGTAGGAAACTGGTCTCAAGGAGTAACCATATTGGAAAAGAGAGAAGACAGGATACTCTTTCAGGTTGAATTGGGACAGGTATTTCAAGAACTGTTCTGGCAGTATGCCGAAAAACAGGTCACTATGAAATGGAAGACATATATTAAGACGAAGGTAGAGGGAGAAGATTACCTGTATCGTCTTACTGATTTTGCCGTCAAACAAAAGATGGAAGAACATGAAGATGAAAAGCTCTACAAGATGGACTTTATGTTCGGCAATATCATTGGAAACATGGGAGAGTATGAAGTAGTTCCCTACTGCACCGTTTATGGAAGGATGGGTCTTAAGCTTGGAAGAAAAAGTGCCAGATATACAGGTACTATTATTAATAAAGTGACGGACGTGTCTATAAAAAAGGAACATTTACGGATTCAGTTCCAATATCAGACAATAGAAAATTGTGAGCCGACAAACGTTTTAATCAAACTGCGTAACTCGAAGGAAGTAGATGAGATGAGTTACAGCCTCCCAATTGAAAATAAAGGGAAAAAGGGAAAGTGGAATCTAGCGGAGGCTCATCTGAATTTAGCTGAAGTGAAACTCAGAGCACTTTACTGGGATACCTATCTGGAATATCGGTCAAAAGAAGGAGATGTTTTTCAAACAAAATTGAAAAATTATAGTCCTAAATTTGTGAAAAAGCAATTCATGTCATTTTGGAGAGATGATACCTATTCTTTTGGTGATAATGAGATTTTCTATCCCTATATGACGACGACAGATGCCCTGGCATTCCAATGTCGGGAAAAGGGTGAGTATGACGGACTTAGTTTTCGAATCAAGGAAAGGATTGCAGCCGGCGTTTATTATCTTTTTAAGAAGCACTGGCAGGGAATGAAGATTCATCTTGTCTATGAGAAATTCTGTATGATGGCACAGGATAACGGATATTATTTTTTCAAATACTGCATGGACAATGATATGGAAAAGAAGATGGACCGGAGTATCTATTATGTTATGGACAAGAATTCTCCGGACATGGACAAATTAGCACCATACAAGAAGAATGTAGTACAGTTTATGAGTATCCGTTATATTGTGTATCTGTTAGCTTCCAAACTATTAATTAGCACAGATACCAGAACCCATGCTTATGCATGGCGGAGAAAAAACAGTATTATATTCCAGTATATGGACTCGAAAAAATTGGTTTTCTTACAGCACGGGGTTACTGCGCTTAAAAAAGTCGATTTCTTATATGGAAGAGGAAAAAATGGAGATTGTAGTCTGTTTGTGGTAACATCTGATTATGAAAAAAATATTGTAGGAGAACATTTTGGATATCGGGAAAAAGAAATTGCGGTAAGTGGTTTTGCAAGATGGGATGTTCTTCATGATAAATCCGCGGGAAGTAATGAGATTCTTCTTATGCCGACCTGGAGAAACTGGTTAGAGGAAGTGGGAGATGATATCTTCCGCCAAAGTGATTACTATAAGAACTACATGGAGTTGCTCACTTCACAAAGACTGACAGATTTGCTGGAAAAAAATGATCTTAAACTTAATTTTTACCTGCATCCTAAGTTTCGTGATTACATTAAGGACTTTAAGATTGATTCCAAGCGAATCCGCTTAATTCCCTTTGGTGAGGAACCTTTAAATGAACTGATGATGAAATGCCGAATGCTTGTGACGGATTATTCCAGCGTCTGCTGGGATGTATATTATCAGGGAAAACCGGTCATTTTCTATCAATTTGATTTAGATGATTATTACCAGCTTCATGGAAGCTATTTGAATATGAGAAAAGATTTGTTCGGTCCGCAGGTGGAAACTTTGTCAGAGCTTTTTGAAGCATGGGAAAAAACAGTCGAAAGCGGCTTCCAATTAGAGCCTCAATATGAAGCAATGCGGAAGTCCTATTTTAAATATATTGATGACGATAACAGCCGGCGTATTTGTGATGCAATTTTAGAAAAAGGCTGGTAAAATAGATTTAGAAGGAGCTAGTTATGGTATTTAGCAGTACAGTGTTTCTCTTTGCCTTTCTTCCCTTGCTGTTCCTGTTTTATTTTATGGCAGCAGAGAAATGGAGAAACTATGTTTTATTAATATTTAGTCTTGTTTTTTATGCCTGGGGGGAACCAAAGTTTCTCCCGGTTATGATTATTTTGGTTATGCTCGATTATATATTCG
Organism: Lachnospiraceae bacterium; assembly: GCA_030526985.1. Lineage (GTDB taxonomy): Bacteria > Bacillota > Clostridia > Lachnospirales > Lachnospiraceae > SIG292. The sequence goes on from JAUNBT010000010.1 coordinate 35,536, forward strand.
CAATCTGCATTGGACGGACGGAGAAAATACAGAGAAAGAAAATATATGTGGCAGCTACCGTTGTATCTAATCTTGGACTTTTGGGATACTACAAATATACGAAGTTTGTCTTAGAAAATGTAAATGTTTTTTTGCAGAAAAATATTACCATACCAGATATTGTGCTGCCGATTGGAATATCCTTCTTTACATTCCAGGCAATGAGCTATGTACTTGATGTATACCGTGGGGATGCTAAAGTACAAAAAAATCCATTCTATGTTCTGCTTTATGTATCCTTATTTCCACAGCTTGTAGCTGGTCCGATTGTGCGTTATCAGACAGTGGAAGAGGAAATTGTTTCAAGGAAAACAACAGCGGCTGATTTTAGTGAGGGCTTAGAGCGGTTTATTATTGGATTTGGAAAGAAGATTATTATTTCCAATAATGCAGCAGTTGTGGTTGATAATATTTTTGGAGCGAGCAAGATTGATGCTTCCATGGCGTGGCTGGCAGTGATTGGTTATGGCCTTCAGATTTATTTTGATTTTTCAGCTTATTCCGATATGGCAATTGGTCTTGGCAGGATTCTTGGTTTCCATTTTAAAGAGAATTTTGATTTTCCATACATCTCTCAGTCCGCAACAGAATTTTGGCGTAGATGGCATATTTCCCTTAGCTCTTGGTTTCGAGACTATGTTTATATCCCATTGGGAGGAAACCGTAAAGGAGTCAAAAGGCAGATTTTTAATATGTTTGTTGTATGGGCTTTGACAGGAATCTGGCATGGAGCAGCCTGGACTTATATTGTGTGGGGACTCTATTTCTTTGTCTTATTAGTGTTGGAGAAATATGTGCTGCATTCCTTTTTAGAAAAATTGCCACGGATAGTAAGACACCTCTATTTCTTCTTCTGTATTAATATCAGTTGGGCTTTGTTCCGGGGAGAAGACTTGTCTCAGGCATGGTGGGTGGTAAAGCATATGCTGCGGATGCATGTCACTACAGACGGCTGGGCGATGACGAATATGTATCTTCACCAGTATGGTCTTTATCTTGTCTTAGGAGTTATTTTCTGTGCACCGGTTTATCGCATTTTAAAAGAAAAAATGTCGAAAGTGAAGGCAGAGAAAACAAGAATATTATTGCAGGGGATAAACTATGCAGGTTTGCTGGTACTATTTTTTGTAAGCATACTTTATCTGGTAAATTCCAGCTATAACCCGTTCATTTATTTTAGATTTTAAGGAGCCAAGGACGTGAAACAGATACAGATTATTTTTTGCTCGATTATAATTGCATTTTTGGGAATCATAGGAGTCTGTACCCTTGATAATAAAACTCCTTCCAGCGAAGATGAGATGCGTACTTATACCATGTTTCCAGAGCTGGACTACTCCAGAATGCTGGATGTAGACTATTTAAACCAGATTGGGGATGCATTTACAGATCAGATGGAGTGGCGTTGGAATTTTGTCAAAGGCTATTTTACATTGACAAAGGATGTTTTGAAACAGTCCACCGTTGGAGATATTGTAATAGGAAAAGACCAGGTATTATTTAACAAACCATTAGAAGTTAAAAGTTGGAAAAAATATGAGAAGAACGTAAAAAAAGCAGCGGAACTGTTGAATGAGACGGCAGCAGAAGCAGCTAAATATGGGACAAAGATGATTGTAATCGATGCGCCGAGAAGAGATATCTCTATGCCGGATTATACCCCATCCTATTACCCGGATTTGAGTGAAGAGTATGAAAAATGTTTAGAGATTCAGAAAGATACTTTAGATGACTCTATTGAAGTGATTGATGTGAAGCAATTATTTGAGGAGAATAACCCAGAAGGAGACAATCGGTATTGGTATTATAACGATCATCACATTAACTGCCGTGGTGGGGAGCTGGTTTTAAGTGAAATCATTAAAATAGTACAAAAAGATTACCCTAAAGTTCAGCAGAAAACCTTAGATGATTATAAGATTGTGAAACGACAGGTCTATGGGGCGTTGAACAGAAAGATTGGATTGACTGCAACAGCACCGGACGAGGAACTGAATTTAATTCCGGATGGCTGGAGTATTCAATATGAAAGATGGGATGACGGAGAAAAAACAGACAAAGAAATCTTCGGAGAGGATACCAATACGTATTCTCTGTCATATATGGGCGATAACTATGGAGAGACGGTGGTAAAAACAAATCAGGAAAATCTTCCGAGTATTTATTACTGTGGTTCTTCTTTTACCAATATATTAGAAGCAATGTCCGTTCCAAGCTTTAAAAATATGTATTCTACCGATTTAAGATTCAATGACACAGATAATACGATGCTGGATTATATCAAAAAATATCAGCCGGAGTATGTGGTCTTTATCAGCGGACAGTCAACAGCAACCTTCAACTATAATCATGTTTTGACCCATCTGGGTTTAAATAAAGGCGAGGTGGATTTAGATTGAAAAAACCAATAAGATATTTTGTGGTAATAAACCTGTTTTTATGGATGTTTTTATATGGGGTCTGTCCGGTGTCAGCAAGTGAGCTGCAATCGGAAGAGGAAACACAGGAAGTTACGGCTGTTTCCGAGTCTGATGATTATAGTCTGAAGAATCCGCCTGTTTTACTGGACGGGAAAGAGATTAGCTATCAGTTTGTAGACAGTACCTATCCTACCAATGTACAGGTGATTACAACAAAAAGAAATCGCACTCTAAAGACAGTCAGCGAAGGCACTTATATGACGCTTAAAAATGGAAGCTGGGTGATTGAAAGTCAGGTTTGGACAGAGCCGGCAAACACGACACACCAGATAACTTATACAAACACCAGTGGAATCTCCCTTCCCATACCGAACAGGGATTATAAGGTGTCTGTTACATTCCAAAATAGTGGAAAAAGCAGTTATCAGGCGGCAGTCTGGGACGAGCGGGGAATTCAGACTAAAAATAAAACGGTGAATCCCGGAAAAACAGTTACAGTAACTGCCACGGTCTCTGTGATTGATGGAAATTTAAAATTGTTTTTTATTCCGAAGACAAATGCCTATGTTCCTGAAAATGGCTGGGCCAATGTTCAGGTATCTGGAATCAGCATAGAGACGATAACGGCGAAAACGCAAAGTGCAATTCCTACGATACATATTGCGGGAGATTCTACAGCACATACCAGAACCGCAGATGTCTATCCGAGAGAAGGATGGGGTCAGGAATTTTATCAGTGCTTTAATAACGGGAAGTTGTTATCCGTAAAAGAGCGCTGGGATACACAGGAGCTTACCTCTTATGCAGAATATAAAACATCAACACTTGTTATAAAGAATTGGGCCTATTCTGGGGAAAGTTCCAGTTCCTATTGGAGAAAAGGTAGATTTGATAATATTTTAAATGATGCAAATCCGGGAGATTATGTTCTGGTTCAGTTAGGGCATAATGACTCTGCATCAAGCAAAATAGAAGTCTATTCAACAGAGAGTGAATATAGAGAGAATCTTGTCACCTTTGCAAAGGCCTGTCAAACGAGAGGGATTCAGTGCATTTTTATGTCCTGTACCCCAAGATGTGTTTTTTCGGGGGCTAAGCTGGCTCCGACACTGCCGACCTATAAGTCAGCAATGCGCAGTGCTGCTTCGAAAGCTGGTGTTCCATTTGTGGACATTAATAAAGCGATAGTAAATTATATGAATACATTGGGAAAGAGTGCCACACAGAGCTATTACATGATCTTAAAAGCAGGCCAGTACAGCAATTATCCATTTGGATATCATGACAGATCTCATCTAAATCAGACCGGGGCAAAAAAGATAGCCCAGATTACAGCAGTTACCTTAAAAGAATCCGGAGTATTTCCGGCTAAAATCAGCAGTCATATTACTGCGGCAGACGATTATTACAGTGATGTTACTCTGACGATTTCACAGGTAAAAGTTACAAAAACGACAGTAAAAAAGACAACGAAGAAAGCGGCAAAGAAAAAGAAAAATCAGGTCCGTTATAAAGTCAGCTGGAAAAAGCAAAACAAAGCAAAACAATACGTTGTCTATCAATATGTAGAATCAAGGGGCACCTATAAAAAGATAGCATCCACAAAGAACAACTACTACACTTTGAAAAAAGGCACGACAAAAAAACAGGCATCAAAGATTAAAATTAAAGCCATTTTAAACAGATACTATTAAAATGGCTGAGAAGTCAGTATGAGGAAGAAAGATGAAAAGATTAAGAAAACAAACGCAAAACAATAAAATAATGCATTGGCTTATTTTACTGGGAATCAGTGTCATCGCAGCGGTTCTCGTAGAAGTTTTCTATTTCAACTTTCATCCCATATTTGATTTCTCTTCCAAGATTGAAATAAAAAATGAAAATGGAGACTTTGTCTCTGATCAGGTGGAGAACCTCTTTGTATCGACAGATCATACGCAGATTCAGGTGAATCTGCCGAAAGAGGATTACTATCGAAAAGTCACGATTCGGTTTCAGAATCGAAAAGCGCAGAAATATAAAATAAGCTGGGTAGGAAAAGATATCTACGGTAAACTTGTCGAAGAGTCGAAAAAAGATATCAAACAGCGGGGATATAAAAAAGCGGTGACAAATCTGGAAGCAGAGACGGACAGAATATCGATTGAACTGTATGGAAAACAACGCAGTGAGATTGTTTCTATCAAAATC
>JAUNBT010000165.1:0-1094 GCA_030526985.1 Lachnospiraceae bacterium
CCTAAACCACCAAAATTCAAACATGCTCCTATTGCAATTACATATATGCAAAAAGCTATTGTCCATGAGCATAATAGTGACAAAATAAGACTTTCGCTTCCTAAAAATCTAATGAAATATATGTCTGATACTTATAATATTAGTGATAAATTTCTTTACCTTGAAAATACAATTTTTAAGGGCACTAATACAATTAAGCAAATTCGCATATATCCTCCAGAAGATAATGTTTGTGAAATAATTATTATTTACGAAGTAGATGATGTTATTCCGCTTTCGGATAATGGACGCTATTTATCTATTGACGTGGGACTTCATAATTTGATGACCTGTTATAATTCCAACACATCAGAGACTTTTATTGTTGGACGCAAATATCTTTCCATCTGTCAACGATATGATAAGAGAATTGCCGAGACTCAGGAACGGTGGTATAAAATACAGTCGCTTAATGGAATTGAGTATCCTAAGAGTTCTAAACATATAAAATCTCTTTACAAGAAGAGAAATAACTCTATAAAAGACTATCTCCATAAAGTAACAAAAGTCATTGTTGACTATTGCATAAATAATAATATCAATACAGTCGTCATAGGTGATATTACTGGCATTCGCAAGGATAATGATTTGGGTTCTAAAACCAATCAGAAGTTTCATAGCCTGCCATATGCAAAGATTTATACAATGCTTAAATATAAGCTCTCTTTATGTGGAATAAAATTTGTTATGCAACAGGAAGCTTATTCCAGTCAGACCAGTCCGTTAATGCCTAAAGTATCTAAGAAATATGCGGCTAAATCTAATCGTGTAAAACGTGGATTATATAAAGATGGAGCATATGAATGGAATGCAGATTGCGTTGGAGCTTATAATATTCTCAGACTGTATCTTGATAAAAATAAAATTAAGATGACCTTAAATCCTACAGGAATAAAGTCACCTTATATTCTAAAAGTAGCTGCGTAAAAACAGTACGGTGTCATGGACGCACCCTAAGTGCAAAACTATATGGCTCTGACAAAGAGTTGGTTTTGTGTTTAGATGCTCGGCAATTCAATTACCGAGTAGTTCACAAACCTGTTTGAAAAAGATGG
>JAUNBT010000165.1:1104-7394 GCA_030526985.1 Lachnospiraceae bacterium
TACTTGCATTTGCGACAGTAGATGATACAGGTGGACCTCAGATTCGCAATATCAGTGCCATTCATTATGAGAGCAACGCTCTGTATTTTTTTACAGCCAGAGGAAAAAATTTTTGTAAAGAATTGATGGAAGACGGAAGAGTTCAGATTTTGGCATATACAAAATATAAAGAGATGATTCGTATGTCTGGTAAGGCATATCCTGTATCCGACGAGGAACAAAGTGTATGGATGGATAAAATCTTTGAGGAACAGCCCTATCTTGCTAACGTATATCCGGGCGATACCAGGAATATTGGAATTATTTTCTGCATTGATCAGGCACAGGTAGAATATTTTAATCTGGCTGTTAATCCCATATTCCGTGAGACATATGCTTTTGGAGATGTTATAATAAAGGAAAAAGGATACAGGATTACTGATAAATGTGTTGCATGTGGTAAATGTAAAAGTGTATGTCCACAGAACTGTATAAGTAAGGGAAATCCATACAAAATTACGCAGAATCATTGCCTGCATTGTGGTAATTGCTTTGAACAGTGTCCTGTAAATGCAATTGAAAGAGGATGAGGATGATATGAATCAGAATGAAAGAAGAATATATCTAATAGAACAACTACTACAGGAAGAACCACGATATCAGAAAATGCAGATTCCTCCAAAAGAAGAAGACCAGAGAAGCCTGCTCCGTTCGCTTATGAATATCCGTATGCCGAGGGAAATAGACAATGATTTTCTGCAGGAACAAGACAGATATTTAACTGAGATTAGAAAGGAAAAGGGGGATGTGAGCATTGATGATTTGGAAGAAAAAAAACCGGATCTCTATCTTTGGAAGGGCGATATTACAAGGCTTAAGGTAGGTGCAATCGTAAATGCAGCCAACAGCGGTATGACGGGATGCTATCAACCGTGTCATAATTGTATTGATAACTGCATTCATACTTATGCTGGAATTCAGTTGAGATTGAAATGTGCCGAAATTATGGAGAAGCAAGGACAGGAAGAACCTGCGGGTCAGGCTAAAATCACACCTGCTTATAATCTGCCTTGTGATTATGTGATTCATACCGTTGGACCGATTGTGGAGGGCAGCCTTACTGTCAAGCATGAAGAATTATTAGAATCGTGTTATAGAAGCTGTCTTGAAATTGCAGACGAAAATGGGGTAGAATCCATCGCATTTTGCTGTATATCGACAGGAGTTTATATGTTTCCCAATGATAGAGCAGCACAGATTGCAGTGGAGACGGTAGAAAAATATAAACAAGAGACAGGTAGTTTAATAAAAGTAATCTTTAATGTATTTAAAGGTATAGATGAAGAGATTTATATGAAATATCTTGGGATATTTGAAAATATTAACCACAAACTATGAGGAAAGGCGGTGTGCATGATGTTTGGTCGAAGAAGCCCTAGGCAAACCATTACCATCAATGGAGTAGATAAGCTACGCAGTGCAATAGAACAAGTTGATACAGTCATCATCGGTGCAGGAGCCGGTCTTTCCACATCAGCCGGTTTTGTTTATACGGGAGAAAGATTTCAGGAGCATTTTCATGACTTTGCAGAAAAATATCACTTTGACGATATGTATTCCGGCGGCTTTTACCCTTATGATACCCTCGAAGAATATTGGGCATATTGGAGCCGCTATATCTGGTTGAATCGCTATACACCAGCAACTAAGCCGGTATACGAGGATCTTTTGAATCTGGTAAAAGACAAGGACTACTTTGTCTTGACCACAAATGTGGATCACCAATTCCAGAAGGCTGGTTTTGATAAAAAGCGGCTATTCTACACGCAGGGGGATTATGGCCTATTCCAGTGCAGTGGGCCGTGCTGCCAGAAAACCTATGACAATGAGGAAGTCATCCGTCAGATGGTGGAGCTGCAAAGGGAGATGCGTGTGCCGAGTGACCTTGTACCGCACTGCCCGGTCTGTGGTAAGCCCATGACGATGAATTTGCGCAGTGATGACACTTTTGTGGAGGATGAGGGTTGGCATCGGGCATCGGAACGATATGCAGATTATTTGCGGCGACATGAGCGTACCAGGACATTGTTTCTGGAGTTAGGCACCGGAATGAATACGCCAAGCATAGTGAAATTTTCTTTCTGGCGCATGGCTTACCAGTGGCAAAATGCGACTTACGCCTGTATCAATCTGAATGAAGCGTATGCACCAAAAGAAATTGAGTCGAAGTCGATTTGTATCAATGAGGATATTGGAAGTGTTTTAAAAGAACTTTAACTGTATCGACAATCCGGTCAAAGGCCAAATGGAGCCGGAAAGCATACCAGAAGGAATACCGCACTTTCCAAAGGATGATTGTTTTATTTTCGTGATTTTTTCTTGGCTTCTTTTTCGAGCGTTTTAATGCTGTCCAAATATGCCTGCTCCACAGGAGCAATAGTTTTTTCTTGATATTTTTGATATTCAGCTTTCGCTTTTGCAACTGCCTGTGTATGGCTGACTGTGCCACTATTTTGGAGTAACTTTCTGTTCCCAGAGGTCAGTACCGAATCAAGTTGTAGGATATAGTCACTCATGTACATCGGTTTGTGTTCAATGGCATTGATTTCAGCCAAATCGAAATAACCAGACACAAGATTGTTTAATATCCTTAGTTCACGTTCCTGTAAATAGTTTTTGGCAATGCTGATATCCTTTAATGCAGGGAGTTCTCCCGAAAATGAAGTCAATCCCATAAAAGGCTTTTCTGCATCGACTCTCTCATATATGACTTCTGCGGCAGTGTGTCCATGAGCAGCAAAGTGTAGCTTGTTCTGTACTATTTGGAAAAAACGAACAGATTCTTCACTGTGTGGATTGTAATCCACACTGGTTGCATAGAGGTCAAGAACCTGCTTGTAAAGCACTTTTTCAGAGGAACGAATGTCTCTGATACGGTCGAGTAGTTCTTTCCAGTAGTTACCGCCGCCATTTCCCTTGAGACGTTCATCGTCCATTGCAAAGCCTTTTTTCATATACTCTTTCAGAATACCTGTTGCCCAAATACGAAACTGCGTACCACGGATAGATTTCACACGATATCCCACTGAAATAATGACATCAAGATTATAATAATCAACCTTGTATTTTTTACCATCAGAGGCAGTGTAGGCAAATTTTGCCCACACTGCTTCTTTTATCAGTTCGCCTTCCTTAAAAACATTGCGGACGTGTTTACCGATAACACTGCGGTCACGCTGGAATAATTCAGCCATCTGGTCAATAGAAAGCCAGACGGTATCGTTGTCAAAGGTTGCTTCTACCTTTGTTAAACCATCATCCGTGGTGTACATGATAATATTTGTGTTTGGTTTATCGTTCAAGAAACAACCCTCCCTTATAATTTTTTCAGCACTTCAACAAACTTATCTAATGTATAAGCACCGTCCATGCCGAGTTCTTTATCTTTGAACACCATAAAATAGCGGTACATCCGCCCAGTCTGAGTCTGCCGTGTGCGTCCAAGTTTTAATTTGGTTTTACTGTCATCACCGTCCAGTAACGTCATTTCTTTTAAAGGTTTCATCACGCATTCATTTTTCATTGGTTACCTCCATTATATCGGTTATAGATTTGCTTGACAAGACGAAAGTGAATTTTTAGAAAGATAGAAATAATAGAATATTTTGCTAATTATTCAATATTATACTATTAAAGCATCTATATGGCAACATCGAAATAAGTGAATATGGATTGTATGCTCTAATATAATCACGCAATTAGAAAAAAGTTAAGATTAGATCTTGTTATTTTTGAGATATGGTATTCTTTTCTATAGATCGAACTAAAGTTTGATTCACAGAAAAGGAGAAAAAATGAAAATTGGACTTTTAGATGCAGATTTAATGGATCACGGTACACGTCATCCTAATTTGGCTTTAATGAAAATTGCGGGATACTATAAAAATAAGGGCGATGAGGTAGCGTTAATATATCATTCATATTCAGATGTTTATAATTATGACGAAATATTTATATCGAAAGTATTTACCTTTTCAGATATACCTAAATGGATTTTAGATTTACCAAATGTACATATTGGTGGTACAGGTTTTTTTGAAGATGGCGGTGAGGATTTACCAGAAGAAATTGAACATCATAAGCCTTATTATGATTTATATAAAGAATATGTTGAAAAACAAATAGAAAATGGAAGAAATAGGGTTACGTTTGCTGATTACCTAGACTATTCAATTGGATTTACAACGAGAGGTTGTTTCAGAAAATGTGCATTTTGTGTTAACAAAAAATATGATCAAGTACATAGACATTCACCGGTTTCAGAATTCTATGATCCAAATAAACCGTACATTTACCTATGGGATGATAATTTTTTGGCATTTCCACAGTGGGAAGAGATTCTTGATGATTTAGAAAAAACGGGGAAACCTTTTCAATTTAGATAAGGAATAGATATTCGCTTGATGACGGATAGGAAGGCATACAGATTTAACCATACACATTATCATGGGGATTTTATTTTCGCATTTGATCATTTGAAAGACAAGCAAAGAATAATTGAAAAAGTTCAGCTTTGGAAACGTTATTCTTCACGTGTTTGTAAAATGTATGTGTTAAGCGGTTTCGATTCTCAAGATGAGAAGGATATTGAAAGTGTATTTGAAAGAATTTCTGTGCTTATGAAATATGGAAGTTTACCATATATTATGAGATATGAGAAGTACAAAGAAAGTAGATTCAAAGGAATGTACATTGAGTTAGCAAGGTGGTGTAATCAGCCACAATTTTTTAAAAAGAAATCATTTAGAGAATTTTGTGTTGCTAATCAGGAATACAAGAAGTGAAACTTTTATTGGGTAGGTGAAAAAAATGAATGGAAATACTGTTAAAATATTAAATGTTTCTGGGGAAGCAAAGAAAATAATAGAAAAAATTGATTCCACAAAGCTTCTAAATCTAGACAACAAAAATTGTTCAAGAATGGAATTATTTCTGTTTGCATTAGCTCTTGGGGTTGAAAGTGGCATCGAAACAGAGTTGACGAAAACAGATACGTTAGTCAGAGCAGAATACTTAAGTACAAAAAATGAGGCATATTTGTATTCTGTCTTCATTTCGGAATTGTCTGATAGTGGAGATCTTGATAAAATAAATGATATAGGGAATGTCTATAGAAAAGCGCAGCAATATGCAAATACTGGATTTAAGTTGATTGAAGGTATGATGGAGAAAGCTGAAAATGTGGTTCAATTGGAACTGCTTCAAGAACTGGATGAGATGTATGAGGAATATGCGATCTAATATATTTCTTTCAACAGAGTTGTGTTATCGCTATCTTAAATTAACTTTTCTTTGAATCCCTTACATGCTATCAGGCACTTGACTTCAGTTGTACTTCAATTATAGCTGGTGTGTCAATGTCTACAAGAGATAAGAGAATGGAATGATAAAAATATGAATAATATACGAGCAACACTAGAGAAACTTGCAGAAAAAGATTATAAGAAATTTAATAAAAGCCTGATACCGGGTGAGGAGAACATATTAGGAGTAAGAATCCCAAAACTGAGAGAGCTTGCAAAGGAAATTACAAAGGGAGACTGGCGGCAGTTTCTTTTGGAGGCAAAAGATGACACCTTTGAGGAAGTGATGGTGCAGGGAATCGTGGTGGCGACGGCAAAGATGGAGACAGAGGAAAGAAAAGAGAAGCTTTCCTGGTTTCTGCCAAAGATAAAGAACTGGTCTGTCTGTGATTCCTGCTGTACTTCCTGTAAATTTATGAAAAAGGACAGAGGGTATTGGTACGAATATTTAAAGGAGCAGTTAGAAAGCGGGGAAGAGTTTAAAATTCGTTTTGCCCTTGTCTGTTTGCTTGCCCATTATGTGACAGATGAGTATGTCGAAATCGTCTTAAAGGATTGTGAAAATATGAAGCATCCGGGGTATTATGCGAAAATGGCTGCGGCCTGGGCAGTATCAGTATGCTGTGCAAAATATCCGAAAAAAACGGAACAATTTTTGATGGATAACCAGATGGACGACTGGATTCAGAATAAATCCATCCAGAAAAGCCGGGAATCTTACCGTGTAACAAAAGAACAAAAAGAAAGGCTTCAGAAATTAAAAAGAGGATAGCGAAGATAGAAAGAAAAAGCAGAAAGCAGGTATGATTATGAAATCATACCTGCTTTCTGCTTTTTTGTGCCAGTGGCACAGATTTTTTCAACGATTTTTCATTTTTTAATAAGGATCAGTTTTCTATTCAACTATTCAACCGTTTCTTTTATTTATTGTTTGTTCTTTTTTATTTG
>JAUNBT010000166.1 GCA_030526985.1 Lachnospiraceae bacterium
TTGTCAAATCACATTACGGTGGAATATAAGGATATGGAAAATTATCCGAATTTCTCACAGGATTATTTAGACAGCAGTGAAGAGGCAGCGGAACAGAGCATTATTGTGGTGTGCGGTGATAAATACCGTTATTTATCCTCTGATAATTTTGTAAATTATAGTTATGATTACACAACCTATACACAGAGTGCAGATTCTCTGGCGTTGGAATCCTTAATTACAGAGGCAATTAATTATGTGGTGTCCGACGATACACCGATTATCTATACTCTGACAGGACATAACGAGTCTACATTCAGTTCGACCACAGAGGGATATATTCAGGCGGACAATTACGAGGTAAAAGATCTGAATCTGCTCACAGAGGACGCAGTGCCAGAAGACTGTGAAATCTTATTTATCAATGGACCAACCACAGATATCTCTAAAGAAGATGCAAAAAAAATACTTACTTATTTAGAAGGAGACGGAAAACTCTATTTTGTTGCAAATGCTTCTGCAGAAGATCTTCCGAACTTTAAATCAATTTTAAAAGAATATGGTATTACAATGGAAGATGGAATTGTGGTAGAAGGCGACAGTAATATGTATATGCAGATGCCAACTTACCTGCTTCCTTCCATTGGAACTTCTGACATTACAAGTGCTATTTCCAATCAGTATGTCTTAGTACCAATCTCAAAAGGATTTACCCATGGAGATGACACAGATGATTATACGATTACCTCTTTGCTTTCTACAAGCGAGAGTGCGTATTCAAAAGTGAATACTTCAAGTGATGTAATCGAGAAAGAGGACGAAGATATTGCAGGACCGTTTGATGTGGCTCTTCAGGTTGATACAGAAGATGGTGGAAAAATAATCGCATTAGGATGTGTCAATTTGTTGGAAGAACAAATCGATGAAGCAGTATCTGGAACTAACACAGATTTTGTATTAAATGGAATTAATTATCTTGCGCAGCAGGAGAGTAAAATATCTGTAAGAGCAAAATCGCTTACAACCAACACGGCTACACTGACTGCATTTGCACAGAAAGCATTGATGGTCGGAACGACATTTGTATTACCTGCATTTATTATTCTGGTAGGCATTGTCGTAATCGTAAGAAGACGTCGAAAATAAAAAAATGTATTCTTTTTAAGACCTTTGAAATACAGGACGAAGTCTATTGTATTTCAAGGGTCTTTTGTGTCATAGAAGGTTTTGGAGTTTAGCTTTAAACAGTGAAATAATATGTGAATTTTTTGCAAAAAACTGTAGTTTCTGGTTGACAGTGAAACGAACCTCGTTATATGATAGTATCCGAATGAGTAAAAGCAGGGAAAGAGGACTTTCTGTAAGAAAAGCGGGAAAACAAAGATTCTCTCTGCTGATTATAGAGAAGATGCAAGAAAGGATGGTACATGTCAGTGGCAGTAAAGGAAGCAGAAAACATACAAAAAAAGTCAGGTTCGTGGAAGAAGAGGATTGGAATTGCAGTAGTGATCCTTGCTGTTTTATACATAGGAATCTCTATTTTCTTTCTGTCCCATTATTTTTTTGGAACGAAGATTAACGGCTATGATTGCCAATTCAAAACAGCAGATGAAGTAAAGACATATATGAAAGAATACGGCGAAAATTATACGTTGACATTAAAAGAACGTCTCGACAGAGAAGAAGTTATTACAGCTTCTGATCTTTCTCTTACTTTTGTAGATGATGGAAAATTAGAGAAAATAAAAGAAGAACAGAATGGATTTTTATGGATTAAAGCATTATTTCAAGATTATGAATACGAGAAGGCAGTGACATTTGAATATGATGAGGCAGCGCTTAAGGCAAAGTTTGATGCCCTTGACTGTTTTGACAAGACGAAGGTGATTGCTCCTGAGAATGCTTACCCTCGTTACAGTAAATACAATAAAAAGTATATGATTGTCAGTGAAGTGGAAGGAAATACGGTAAAGAGCGAAGAGCTTTTTGCCAAAATAGAGACGGCGATTCAAAATGATGAATATGTCATTGACCTTGATGAGGCTGGCTGCTATGAGAATCCGGAATATTACAGAGATAATGAAGCGGTAATTGCAGCGAATGACACGCTGAATCAATATGCCTCTGCAAAAATCACCTATGACATGGATTACACAACGGAAGTGGTAGATGCTGCGGATATTCATAAATGGTTATCTGTAGATGAGAATTATGAAGTGACCATTGATAAGACTAAGATTCGGGATTTTATGACATGGATGGGAGAAAAGTATAATACAGCAGGAAGAACCAGACAGTTTACGACCCCAGGAGGAAGTACGATATCCGTGTCTGGCGGTACCTACGGATGGAGACTGAACCAGGTCGATGAGACCGAGAAGCTTTATAAGCTTGTAAAAAAGGGTGCGGTCAAAAAACGTACTCCATTATGGATTCAGAAAGGTTTGCCAAGGGACAAGGATGGAGATGATATTGCAGATACTTACATTGCAATCAGTACTTCTGCTCAGTATATGTGGTTTTACAAAGATGGAGAATGTCTGATTTCTACTTCTGTTGTCACAGGAGATACAACGAAGGGCAGAGGAACACCAAGCGGAGTATACGCAATTGCCTTTAAGCAGAGGAATCACACATTAACTGGACAGGGATATGCGTCCTTTGTAAATTACTGGCTTCCATTTTATGAGTATAGGGGAATTGGAATTCATGATGCAAGCTGGAGAAGCAGTTATGGCGGCAGCATATACCGGGGAAATGGTTCCCATGGCTGTGTGAATACACCTTATAGTGCAGTGCAGTATATCTATGAAAATGTAGAGGTAGGAACACCGGTTATCGTCTATTAACAAAAAGAAGTGGGGGTACTATGGCCAGAATATCAAATTATAATACAAAGCAACGAGATCTCATTTTAGAGTTTTTAAGAGACAGTCAGGGAAATCATGTGACTGCAGATGAAATTTTAGAATATCTTGCGCAGAATGGAACACCAGTCGGAAAATCCACGGTCTATCGTTATCTTGACCTTTTAGAAAAACAGGAGATGGTACGGAAATACCAGACAGATGACAGAAGAAAAGCCTGCTATCAATACATAGAAGATATAGAAAACTGCCGTTGCCATTATCATTTAAAATGTTTAAAATGTGGGAAATTATTTCATATTACCTGTGGTGAATTAGACCATGTCGGAGATCATATGTTGAAGGAACATGGTTTTTTAGTGGATGACAGCAGAACAGTTTATTATGGAATCTGCAGTTCGTGTAGGGACGATAATTCAGAAATAAAATAAGAAAACTGTGGATGAAAACTATGATTTTTAACTATTGGAATAGGTTTTGTAAAACACCTTGTCAATAGTGGAAATATTGTGGTATAATTTGCATAATGTAGTAACTGTTTTTCTGCAGGAAAAGGGAAGTTTTTCTTATTTTGCAGATAATATGAACTATGAAAAAGGAGGACAAGTAAAGATGTTTAGTTTCGATGAAGTGAAGAATTTTGATCCTGAAGTTGCAAAAGCAATGGAGGACGAACTTGGAAGACAGAGAGGTAATCTGGAACTGATTGCTTCTGAGAATCTGGTTTCCAAGTCAGTAATGGCAGCGATGGGCAGCCATTTGACAAACAAGTATGCAGAAGGATATCCGGGAAAGAGATATTATGGTGGATGCGAATTTGTTGACGTAGTGGAAGATCTGGCAAGAGATCGTGCGAAAGAGTTATTTGGATGTGACTATGCGAACGTACAGCCTCATTCTGGAGCACAGGCTAACATGGCTGTATTTTTTGCAGTGATGGAACCGGGAGATACCTTTATGGGCATGAATCTTGACCATGGTGGACATTTAACACATGGAAGTCCGGTTAATATGTCTGGAAAGAACTATCATGTAGTTCCTTATGGAGTAAACGATGAAGGATTTATCGATTACGATGAAGTAAGAAGAATTGCCTTAGAGTGCAACCCAAAATTAATCGTAGCCGGAGCAAGTGCATATGCAAGAGCAATTGATTTTAAGAAATTCAGAGAGATTGCAGATGAAGTTGGAGCGGTTCTTATGGTGGATATGGCTCACATTGCCGGTCTTGTAGCAGCTGGTCTTCATGAAAGCCCAATTCCTTACGCTGATGTTGTAACGACAACAACACATAAGACATTGAGAGGACCTAGAGGTGGAATGATTCTTTGCAATCAGGAAGCAGCGGATAAGTTTAACTTCAATAAGGCTATTTTCCCTGGAATTCAGGGTGGCCCATTGATGCATGTAATCGCAGCAAAGGCTGTTTGTTTCAAAGAAGCTCTAAGTGATGACTTTAAAGCATATCAGAAACAGGTTGTAGCGAATGCAGCTGCCTTGGCGAAAGCATTGACAGACCGTGGATTCGATATCGTATCCGGTGGTACAGACAACCATCTGATGTTAGTCGATTTAAGAAAGATGGAATTGACAGGAAAAGCAACAGAGAAGCTGTTAGACAGTGTTCATATTACCTGTAATAAGAATACGGTTCCGAATGATCCGAAGTCTCCATTTGTTACAAGTGGTCTTCGCCTTGGAACACCTGCCGTAACTTCCAGAGGTCTCGTCGAGGCTGACATGGAGCAGGTAGCAGAGGCAATCAAACTGACTGTCATGGATGGAAAGCTGGAAGAAGCAGCAGCAATTGTGAAAACTCTGACTGAAAAATATCCAATCTACGAATAATCCATTGTATGATAGACAAATGCGAATTTCCAGTTATTTGAAATCGTGTTAAAAAATAATAAAAACCGGTATGCATGAAGATGATTTGTTACATCCAATGCATACCGGTTTTTTATCTTTATTCTTTTTGTTTATTCTTTTCCATCCCAGCAATAAGTACAAAGCTTGCTTCGGTCAAGACCGACTGATTCGATTAAATCATCCAGCCGGTGATAACGGAGGGAAGTAAAATTAAGTTGTTTGCAGATGTGATCAATCATAGACTTATATTCCGGTGTCTCCGGGTTAGAATAAGCCGTAAGATCCATATGCTTGTAATCACCTACCATATCCCGGATTACTCTTCGCGTAATCAGATCCATCTCTGATGTGGAACGGGAAAAGTTTAAATATTTGCATCCGTAAAGAAGTGGCGGGCAGGCAGGACGAATATGGACTTCTCTGGCACCACTTTGATATAAAAACTCTGTGGTTTCCCGAAGCTGAGTCCCTCTTACAATAGAATCATCAATTAAGAGAAGACTTTTGTTTTCAATTAAATCGTGGACCGGAATCAATTTCATTTTGGCAATCAGATCTCTTTTACTTTGTATTGTCGGCATAAAGGATCTGGGCCAGGTTGGGGTATATTTGATAAAAGGACGGGAAAAAGGAATTCCCGATTCATTTGCATAGCCAACAGCATGAGCAGTTCCGGAATCTGGAACGCCGGCTACGGTATCTGGTGTGGCATCATCCCGTTGGGCCAGTTTACGTCCACATTGGTAACGCATCTGTTCTACACTGATTCCTTCATAAGAGGAAGAGGGATATCCGTAGTAGACCCATAAAAAGGTACAGATTTTCATCTCTTTTCCTGGTGCCTTCAATGTCCGGACTTCTTCCGGGGTGATAACTACAATTTCTCCAGGCCCTAACTCCTTCTTATCCACATAACCCAGATTCAAATAAGCAAAACTTTCAAAAGAAATACAATAGCCATCATCTTTTTGACCAATGGCTACCGGAGTTCGCCCAAGTTTATCTCTGGCAGCATAAATGCCCCGTGGTGTCATAAGGATCATTGTCATGGAGCCGTCAATCAAATCCTGTGCATATTCCATTCCTTCAATTAAATTGTCTTTCTGGTTAATGACAGAAGCAACCAACTCTGTTGCGTTAATATCCCCTCCACTCATTTCCAGAAAGTGAGTGTGGCCGGATTTGAATATTTTCTCTTTCCCACTGTCATAATGGCATAGGTGCCATGGTGGGAGCGGACAATCAGCGGCTGTGGTTCATAGTCAGAAATGCAGCCGATTCCCATAAAGCCATGCATCTTTTCGATATCTTTGTCAAATTTGGTTCGAAAGGGTGCATTTTCAATGTTGTGAATTGCCCGGTCAAAACCATCTTCCCTGCTGTAAACAGCAAGTCCAGCCCGTCTTGTTCCAAGATGGGAATGGTAGTCGGTTCCGAAAAACAAATCAAAAACACAGTCCTGTTTTGATGTTACGCCAAAAAAGCCTCCCATAGTTCCTCCATTTTTCAATCTTCATTTTCATATTTTCATTGCTATGGCAAAATCTTGCCACAGATTTATTATAACCAAGCTATGAGGGATGTACAAGCTTATTTTTCGTAAGACTTCAGTGCAGCTTCAATCACAGTTTGGAAGCTGACATCATATTTTTTGGAAGCAGCAGCAACATCTTCAAATTCAGGTTTATATTTTTCTGTGCCATAGCCAAAGTAATGTTTGATTCGGATTTTTCCGTAAGGAGTATCCGCGGTAATAAAATCATAGGATAAGGTGCGGCGTTCATATCCGATTCGGCGGATTCCGGCAGTTGTAGTATGCTTAAACAACAGTGCAGCCATGGCATCTTCTTCTGAGGTTTTACAAGTTACATATAAAAGCGAACCTGGGCGGTTTTTCTTCATGTAGACAGGAATAATCATAACGTCAAGTGCACCGGCATTTAAAATAATGTCCTGTACATATCCCAATGCTTCCGGGGTCATATCATCTATATTGCAGCGCAGTTCGACTATCTCAGGAATGCCCTTTGATACAGAACCGGAAGGAGAATCGGGAAAGGAAACATCGATGCTCTTTTCTTCGTAAGCATCTCCTAAAAAGGCACGAACCATATTGGCAGCTGCAAAATCTTTTGATCCAAGACCATATCCGGTTGAAACACAAGTAAGGATGGGCATGGAACCAAAATCCTGTACAAAGTAGGAAAGAAGGGCGGCACCGGTAGGGGTACAAAGTTCGCCTTCTATCTGTCCACTGTAGAATGGAATATTTTTAAGGAGAACAGCCGTAGCGGGAGCTGGTACTGGAAGTACACCGTGGGCACAGTGAACATGTCCATTTCCAACGTGGACAGGGGAAGCAAGGATGCGATCAGGATGGATTGCTTCCACGAGCATACAACCACCTACAATATCAGCGACAGCATCTAAAGTGCCTACTTCATGAAAATGGATATCTGTAATTGTGCTATGATGAACAAATGCCTCCGCTTCGGCAATTAATTTATAAATTGCTTTTGCGTCTGTCTTGACTTTGTCTGATACGAAAAGACCATCAATCACAGCTTCAATGTGGGACAGACTGCTGTGATGATGAGTGTGGGTGTGACCATGCTCA
>JAUNBT010000167.1 GCA_030526985.1 Lachnospiraceae bacterium
CCCCTTTCACAAGCTGATCTTTTGCCCCAAGACCATTTTCCACTATGAATATAGGTAGTTCATAACGATCATACAACTGATTTAGCACATAGCGGAGTCCTTCCGGATCAATCTGCCAGCCCCACTCCGAAGATTCTACAATCCACTAAAGCAGAACTCCCTTAACAAATATTTCAATCCCAATCAGAATTAAAATGACGCCACCTAAGATTCCACCTTTATCTGCAAATCTTGCCCCGCATTTTTTACCAATCTCCAGTCCACAGATACAGATAAAGAAGGTGACGATAGCGATGAGAATAGAACAGACAAGTGCCATCACAAATCCATAGTCTGCAATTGTAAAGCCAACGGATAAGGCATCAATCGATGTCGCGATTCCCTGTACCAATAATGTTCCAAATCCTAAGATCACTTTTTCGGATTCTTCCTCTTCCCCACGGATAGATTCCCACAACATACTTCCACCGATATACAAAAGTAAAATTAGGGCAATCCACGGAATAAACTTCTCAAACACCTGAAATGTCTGTACGATTGTATGTACACATACCCAGCCAAGCATTGGCATTAAGAATTGGAACAGGGCATAAATTCCAGCAATCATCCCCATCCGTTTTTTTCTCATCCTGTTTTCATTGACACCATTTGCCACAGAAACAGAAAAAGCATCCATAGCAAGTCCTACGCCTAGAAAAACACTGTTAAAGAAAAATAAAAAACTCCACTCCATTTTTGTTATCCTCCATATTCTCTTATTACAACAAAAAAGACCTGGGACAGCACTATAAAAAGTACTGTCTCAAGTCTCATCATTTAAAATACTACCGGATGCTTACGCATCAGTATGTCGATAGTATTATACATTACAAAATGTACCGACTACTCCCTCGTGACATTTTTTGAGTATAACATTGTTGATTTTTTTTGTCAATATGTTTATGAGAAAACAATTTTAAAAATTCTTTTTCCGGCATCGGTTCTGCAAGGAAGTTGCCCTGCACATAGTCATAGCCCATGTTTTTCAAAAGCTCAAACTGTTCTTTCTTTTCTACACCTTCTGCCACGACGTGAAGTTTCAGCAGGCGTGCAAGTTCAATTACAAATCGAAGAATTCCTTCTCTCGTTGCTGCATCCGCCTCGCTCTGGATAAATGCCATATCTAATTTTAAAGTATCCAGTTCCATCCGGCTCATCATGTGAAGCGAAGAATAATCTTTTCCAAAGTCATCCATTTCTATCTTAAATCCCAGTGCCCGGAGTTCTTTTATCGTTTGAAAAATCTTTCCCGGCTTTTTCGCATAGGATCTTTCTGTAATTTCCAGATGGAGACAGGACGGATCGATGTCATATTTTTTCACCAGCTGGTCCAAATAGGCAGGCAAATCCATCTGAAAAATATCCACTCTGGAAATGTTGACAGAGACCGGAATCTGTGGATATCCCTCATCTTTCCACTTCTTTAGTGTTCTGCATACCTCTTCACAGACATACTGGTCCAGCTTGATAATAAAGCCATTCCGCTCAAATAAGGGTATGAACTCACTCGGCGGTAAAAATCCCCATTCCGGATGATTCCATCGGCTGAGGGCTTCCGCACCGATCATTTTTCCATCCGCCAACCGATATTTGGGTTGATAATAAATCTGAAACTCTTTCTGTTGTACTGCCGCAGGAAATTCATCCATCAATTCTGACTCCATACGGCGGCGCTTTTCAAGTTCTGCATCATAAATACAGCATCCGGATTCTTCATTCTTTATCTCCGTCTGCAGTCTTGCATAATTGGCCCGGTCGATTGCTTCCGAAGTACTGCAATCTTCCTGAATAAAATAGACTCCCATTCGATAGCGGATTACAAAATCCGGATACTGGGTTTCCTTACTCTTTATAAATTCTACTCCGATTTCTTTCGCATTTTTACAAATTTCTTCTTCCTGTTCATAGGGAAGAAATACAAAAAACTGATCTGCAGAAACTCTTGTAAAATATACATCCGGCCCTTTTGTAATTTGCGCTGTAATGTATTCTGAAAAATCTTTTAACAGCCGGTCACCTTCCGCATATCCATATTTTCGGTTAAGATCCTGAAAATGATAAAAATCAATCGAAACCATGGCATGACAGCTGGCATGTCCACCTAAAACAAACTGTTCCACTTCCTCCCGGAAAGCCGCAAAGGAAATGAGCCCTGTCAATACATCATACTTTGGCTGTTGTACAATACTCTGATTTAATGCATTGATTGCCTGGGTTCTCGTCAGGTGAGCTGCAATGATTTTTGTCACTTCTCCCAACTGGCTTCTCAGCTGCTTTGGCCAATACCGTTTGCTGTTGCATGATACATAGGCAATTGCACCGATATACTGTCCTTCCGAATACATGCCCGCATATACAATTGTTTTTGCATCGCCTTGCATCAAAGTTTCTTTTGCCGAGTCAGAATACTGCTCCATCTTGTCCCATTGAAGCACTGTTGTTCCATACTCATCAAAACTGTGAAACAGCGTCAGGAAATCTTCTTTTTTATATGACGCTACTTTTTCCAACGCTTTCGGTGCACTTAAAGAACGCCACTGATACCATTTTGATACCCGTTTTTCCCTCACATGAGTCCGTACTACTGAAATACGATCTAGGCTAAGCCGTGTACCAATCACTTCCATCAAAAGATCTAGTGCGGATTCAAAATGATTTTGTTTTTCAAATATTTCAAATGCGGCAGCAACGATATCGTTGCGAAAATATCTTTCATCAATATTGGGACGAGCCACTCCCTGCATCTGATTTTCTTCATATCTTTGCAGAGAATCCGCTATATAATATTGATTCCGTCCCTGTTCTTTCGCCTGATACAAAGCCCAGTCCGCATTTCCAAACATCTGACTATAGCTATAACCGGACACATTCTCCGGCAGAAAACATACGCCAATGCTGCAGGACATCTGATACTGCTCCTCCGAAAATGTCAGATTGGAAAATCCATCCATCATCTGCCTCACCTTCTGAATCAGTGTCTCCCTGTCCACTTCCTTGCAGAAAATGACAAACTCATCACCGCCTGCCCTCATAACAATACTCTTCTTTGAAAATAACTGAATCAAATATTGAGAGAGCTTTACTAACACCTCATCTCCAAACAAATGACCGTAATTGTCATTGGCATCCTTGAACCAGTCAATGTCCAAAACCATCATCCCACAGGTATCATAGGGCGTCTTATTCGATAAATAGTCGTTAATCAATTCTTTTCCCACATTGTGATTGTACACCTTTGTCAGAGAATCTCTTTTGGAACGTTCCTCTAAAATCATCCGTTCCCGCTCATGTTTATATTCCCGCTGAATAATATCTGTGATATCTTCTGCAATTCCAATGAACTGTTCATGCATATCATCAAAATAGTAACAGGTAAGACGCATATTCAGCCTTTTCCCATTTTTCACCCAAACGGAAGAAAAACTGTATTTCCCATCCCGGTCTAAATGTTCTACAATATTTTTTATCTGTCCGCATCTTAAGTAGTGTTCTTTTTCTTCCTCGACCACAAAATCATCCACAATTTGTTGAACACCTTTTCGATAATCCTGCTCCTCATAATTGGTGTCAAATTCCAGAATCGTGGTAAACTGAGGCATGATAAAGGTTCCCCTCTTAATATTTACAACTGTAATACCCAAATTGGAATTTTCAAAGGCCACTTCATTAATTCTGGAATAATAAGTTTCCCTCGTAATATCCAGGGTATATACAATTCCCTCGATATCTTCTGTCACCTTATTTTTTACCATGCTTACAATTGTGAGCAAAATCTGCTGTCTGGTATCGGTCAGCATGTAATGATGTTTCATGGATACCTTATATTTTTCTTCCTTAAATAGCTTTAATAGATTCTTCCTGTCATATAACCGGGCAAATTCCTCTCTCTCTTTTTCAAAAGGAAAGAATGTCAGTGCATCCGATACATAACCGCTGAAGGTTCCTTTTTTTTGCAGCCGCTGCAGATTCGCATAGGAACTGACTCCGTGATTCAGGGTATCCTTTGTCAAATTAATTCGAAAAGTACTCATAGCAGTCGGATTCATCTGCATAATGGCATTCAGATGCTCTTCCATTGCCGCAGCTGCCTTGGCTAATTCTACTGCGTCCTCTTCCCGATATTCTTTTGGTATCGAATCTGTCTTTATCTGCATGCTGCCTTTTGCTTCATCCATATTCTACTCCTTATCGTACTCTTTTCGTCTATTTCTAGCTACCATTATAGTTTTAATCCATGAAATTGTAAAGTGAACATTCAAAGTTCACTTTACAGCCTTCAACCGATAAAGCTTCTGGACTTTCCCGCTTTTTTCGCCTGATACAGTGCGGCATCTGCCTTTTTAAAGAGCTCTACGAAATCTGTTTTTCCCTGGGATACTGCGATTCCTACGCTGCAGGTACATTGATAAGGATGACTGGGTTCCACTTTCATCTGCGCTATAATATCACAGAGCTGTTCTCCTTTCTTTTTTACATCCTCCATTTGTTCCACATTTTCAATGAGTACCATAAACTCATCACCGCCGTATCTGCCGATAATATCATCAATTCGGACTACTTTTCTGATTTCTTCCACTGCCCTTATGATGACCTGATCTCCAAAAGCATGACCATAAGTATCATTGGCTGATTTAAAATCATCAATATCAATGACACAGAGGGCATGGCGCTGCATCACTTTCTTTCGCAAAATTTCTTCCATGATTCTTATGGCGGAAGCACGGTTTAAGGCTCCGGTTAAAGAATCATACTCTGCCATAATCTTTAATCTCTGCCGCTCTTTGTGAAGGTCGTCTACATTACACAAGGTTCCAATCATGCGAAGAGGCTGTGCTTCCTCATCGTATACAACTTTTCTTGTATACTGGCACCAGATATATCCATTTTCCTTTGATTTGACCCGCATTTCACACTGGCTGTCCCCTTTCACCCATAATATTTCATCGGATTTTTTTACAATTGGGATGTCCTCTTCTTTTATTATTTTTTCATAAACCTTATCCAGTTCTTTTTTATTATTCTTAAGTGCATGTTCTATAAATGAGCAAAATTCTTCCTCCGGATATCCCAGTACATTCATGGAATTTTCGACAGATATTTTTTCCTTATCATTTGTTCCATAGCTAAATACCATAATTCCGGAAATAGCATTGGACATGCGAAGTCTTGCCTCACTGACCCGAAGCTCTTCCTCGATCAATTTCTGCTCTGTGATGTCAACATAACTGATATAAATATAGCCGGTTTGATTTTCCTTACAAATACTCTTTCCCTTCGCCAATAACCATCGGCAGGCTTTCGTTTTCTGATTTTGACATCTGAAAATCCACTCCCGCTGACTGCTAACTCCCTGTTCAATATCGCGCATCAAGAAAGCTTCCTGTTCCTGTATCATTCTGATATCCTCATGATAAATATATGTTTCATTCGGAAATTCTTTTTGGTAAAATTCTTCCTTTGTCACTCCCAAAAGTTTCAAAAACTCCTGATTCACCGTATACAAGGTTTTCCCCTGTTTTCCAACATAATATACAAGAACACCACAGCAGATATTTAAAATGGTCTCATTGGTTCTTTGTTGTTCTTCCTTCATTTTCTGGGTGATTTCCATAAATTCTTTTTCCTGATTCTGCCGGTCTGTCTGCACCAGCATACCGCAGCGGGTCATTGTATCACGAATGTCTAAATCCCGCTCTTTCTCAAATCTGGCTGTTCCCACTGCTAAAAATGGGCGGATTGGTTCTGCTGCCAGATACTCGGCAAACTCTTTTTTAAGCCTTACTGCCATATGAGAAAAGCTTGCTTTCTGATCCGATAACAATACGATTCTGACATTTGCAATATTATAAATATCAATCTTTTCTGTCTTATATTTTCCAATGACCGATACAATTTTATGAACTAGATAATCACCGTAAGCAAACCCTTGATTGGAATTAATATAATCAATATTACACAGGGCCACCTCCAGCATAGAAAAATCTTTCGCTTTCTCTTCCACCAATTGGTCTATTTTTTTGTGGTATGCATTTTGATTATACATTCCGGTCAACTTATCCCGGTAGGCTAAAATTTTGAGGGTTTCTTTCTCTCTTTGCTCATATTCTTCCTTCATCTGCCTTTTCATTTTCTTTTCACGATAATTGACGCCTAAAAGACTAAAAAGAACTCCGGCAGACAAAATGCCCAATGTCAAAAGCAGCATCGCTCTGGGATTTTCATACCAGCGATAGGCTTTTTTAATTGTAAATACCGCTTCCTGATCCAGTTTTTCACCGGATTCTTTATCCTTTAGTCCAATATGAAGTTTGTAAACACCACCGGGCAGATTCGTATATACAATAGAGTGGACCGCCTTGCTGTTTACTGTATATTCCCCCTCATCAAATCCTTCCAGCTGATAATAAACGTCCGGATTATCTAATGTATAATTTAATACACAGGCCTCTATGTCGATTCTCTTCACATTAGAATCCAGAACCGCCATCACATTTTCATCTTCGTCTGCCTGATTTTCGTTTTGACTGTCAGTTTGTCCCCCCATCTTAACCTGTTCTCCGTCTGCCAACATCTGTTCCACACCAAGAATAATCCCATCTGTCTCAATCCGGTATTGGTCCATATCCAGCTTTAAAACTCCCTCCGACTCACAGATATAGATTTGATTGTCCTTGACGGCAGACCATGAGTTTGCCGTAATATCATATAATAGTCCATCTTCTGCTGCCATAAAATAGTAATCCAAATCCTCATGAGAAAGCATGCTCTCTTTGGTCGTCCGATAGATTCCATTTCCGGATAAAATCCAGATTACTCCATCCTCCTGACAGATTAAATCAAAATTATTACTACACGGAAAATGGCCTATATTATTCACTTTCTGATTTTGATAATAAGCGATATTACTTCCTGTCACAACCCAGACTCCATCTGATTTCGGGTCCTTTGTCATTTTCATGATAGTATCTGACTGCAGACCATTTTTCTGGGTCTGATGATCAATCATCTCCCCCTGTTCTATCACATAAAAACCGTCATCGTTGGTACCGATATAAATAATATCACCGGAAACTTCGATACTCAAAATTCTCTGTCCGTTTAAATTGGTTCCCGGAGCAATTTCCTCACATTTTCCATCCTGTTCCAATAAATAGGCGCCCTCGTCCGTCCCAATGATATATCCATTCTTCCAACTTTCGATGCATCGAATATTATTGCTCTTTAATCCATCTGTGTTCTCCATCGAAATATTTTGAAGTTTTCC